>CAZXTO010000045.1:0-8018 GCA_964643675.1 uncultured Planctomycetales bacterium | reverse complement strand
CGCCGAGCACGACCGCGAGCCCCTCGACAGCGAGGTCGCCGAGGCGATGGAGATCGCGCTGCAGCAGCAGCGCGGTTTCTGGTGGACCGGGGAGCTGTCTGCCCTGCTCGCCGACTACGAGGCGAATCGGACGGACTACCCCGACCTGGAGTCCTTCTTCCCGCGCCTGATCGCCTACTTCGATGAGGCCACGCCGCGCTTCGAGCGGCGCGCGGCGGCGGCCCGGGGCAAGCCGCCCGAGCTGGTCCGATCCGCCCCGGCCAACGGCGCCCAGGACGTGGACCCCGCCATCGGCGAGCTGGTCTTCACCTTCGACCGGCCGATGCAGCGCGACAGCTACTCGGTCATGCTCGGACCCGGCGGCCGCGCCGCCTTCCCGACCGTCCGGAGCGCCTCCTTCGACGAGACCGGCCACGTCTTCACCCTGGCGGCCAGCCTGAAGCCGAACTGGGACTACCGCTTCGGCCTCAACACCGACGGCGGCAGCGCCTTCCGAAGCGAAGAGGGGGTGCCGCTGGAGCCGGTCGAGTTCTCCTTCCGCACCCGCGGCTGGGGGCCGCCCTTGGCGGACACCAAGGTGCCGCGCTCGGCCTTCTCCGAGGGCCTGCGCTGGGCCGGCCCGGCGGTCGTCGAGCGGGACTACACGATCTGGGGCGCGGCGCCGGTGCAGGACGAGGCCGGCCGCACCCACCTGTTCGTCGCCCGCTGGCCGGAGCCCAACGTGGACCCGGCCTGGCGCAAGTCGAGCGAGATCGCTCGCTACGTCGCCGAACACCCGGCCGGCCCGTTCCGCTTCGCCGAGGTGGTCCTGCGCGGCAGCGGGCAGGCCGGGGACTGGAACGCTTACGCGCCGCACAACCCGGAGGTGCAGCGCTTCGGCGACCGTTACGCCCTGTTCTACATCGCCAACAGCGACTACCGGCAGCCGCCGCACCCGCTCAACCAGAGCATCGGCCTGGTGCTGGCGGATTCTCCGGAGGGGCCGTGGCGGCCGGCGGGAGAGGACGGCCTGGTGCTGACCGCCTCGCCGGATCCTGAGCACTGGACCCACGGCAAGCAGGTGGTGAACCCGGCCGTGATCCAGATCGGCGAGCGCTTCCACCTCTACTTCAAGTCGCGCCACGCCGGCGGCACCGCCTTCGGCCTGGCGGTGGCCGACCGGCTCGAAGGCCCGTACCGGATGGAGGAGCAGCCGCTGACCGCGGAGGGGGTCTTCATCGAGGACGCGACCGTCTTCGCCGCGGACGGGAAGGTCTTCCTGCTGACCACCGACAACCACGGCAAGGTCACCGGGATCCGCGGCGGCGGCGCGCTGTGGGTCTCGGAGGACGGCCGCCGCTTCCGCCTTGAGGACGTGCGGCTGGGCTACGACCTGATCCCGCGCTACTACGAGGGCCAGATGCCCTCGAAGATGCACAGGATCTACGGCGGCGCGCCGAAGCTCGAGCGCCCCAAGGTCCTGGTGATCGACGGCCGCCCGGCCTGGCTCTACGCGCCCTCGGGTTGGACCTTCCACAGCGGCGAGCGGACGGCCGCCTACCAGCTCAGGCTGATCATCCCGGAGGGAACGGCGGTCGACGCGGCGGTGGAGTGAGGGCCGGCGCCGGCGGGGGCCCGGGCCGGCTGGGGACGAGGATCAACCAGGCGCCGAATCCCAATCCTGAGGCGGGTTGGCGGCGTAACGCGGAGCCTGGTCCGGCGTCGGCATTCCGGCCAGCACCGCCACCAGCCGCTCACGGGCGGCGCGGTGCGCCGCCTCCTCGCTGTCGATCAGGTTGCGTTCCTCGGCGGGATCGAGCTCCAGGTCGTAGAACCGGCTCGGCGCGCCGTCCTCTACCCACAGCTTGAAGCGGCCGTCGAACAGCACGCGGTCGGCGAAGGCTTCCCGCGGCCTCACCCGGCCCTCCTGCACCACCGCGGTGCCGCCGCCCATGGCCAGGATCCAGCTCCGTTCCGTGGTCTCGCTCCGCCCGAGCAGGTGCGCGGCGAAGGAGCGGCCGTCGAAGGTCTGGCCGGCGGGCAGCTCGGCGTCGCCCAGTTCGGCCAGGGTCGGCAGCAGGTCGCTGAAGTCGATCAGGGCCGACGAGACCCGGCCGGCCGGGATCCCCGGCCCGCGGACCAGGAAGGGCGCGCGGATGCCGCTCTCGCGCATCGTTCCCTTGCCGCCGGCGACCTCGCGCCCGTCGCGGCGGGCGCGCAGGCCGCGGGCGCTGCCGTTGTCGGTGGTGAAGATCACGATCCACTCGCGGCCCTGACCATCCGCCTCGAGCGCCGCGAGCAGGCGGCCGACGGTCCGGTCGACGTAGCGCACCATCGCCCGGTAGCGATCCTCCTTGCCTTCGGCCTCCGGCTCGCTCGGCGTGGCCACGAAGGGCGTGTGCGGCAGGCACATGGGCAGGTAGAGCAGCTTCGGCCGGTGGCGGTTGCGGCGGGCGAAGTCGATCAGGTAGTCGGCGTAGAGGTCGGGGCCGAATTCGCCCACGTGGGCGCGGCTGCCGGCGCGGGTGTGCAGGTAGGGGTCGGCGTAGCGCTGGGCGCTGGCCGGGTTGCCGGTCTCGTAGCCGGTCCAGACGCACCACTCGTCGAAGCCGTGCTCGCGCAGCACCCCGGGCTGGACCCGGAAGTCATTGATCTGCCACTTGCCGGCGATGGCCGTGGCGTACCCGGCCCGGCGCAGGACGCGGGCCAGGCTCGGGTTGCGGTCCGGGTCGAAGTGGCAGCCCTGGCCCCAGCGCGGCACGTCCCAGTGGTTGATCCAGCCGTGCCGGAAGGGGTACTGGCCGGTCAGGAGGGTGACCCGCGACGGCGTGCACAGCGGCATCGAGTAGGCGTTGAGGAAGCGGGTGCCCTCGGCCGCCAAGGCGTCCAGGTTCGGGGTGGCGAGCTCCTCGCCGCCGTAGCAGCCGAGCCATTCGGCGCCGAGGTCGTCGGCCATGACCAGCAGCAGGTCCGGGCGCGGGTCGCGGGCGCGCAGCTCCTCGTCGCAGGCGCGCCGCCAGGCTTCGAGCTCGGTCGTCATCGCGGCGACCCGCTCGGGCTGCGCCGCGGCCAGATCCTCGCTCTCGCCGGGATCCGCCCGCAGGTCGTAGAGCTCGTATCGGTCCTCGCCCTCGATCAGCTCGATCCCCTCGCGGCGCACCAGCTTGTAGCGGTCCTCCATCCACGCCGAGCGGCGTCCCGAATCGAAGCCGAGCGGCCGGCCGCGTTCGGTGCTCGCTCCCGTGAGCAGGGGCATCAGGTCGATCCCATCGAGCGGGGCGGTGGGGAGGGGCTCCCCGATCAGGCCGAGCATGGTGGGCAGGTAGTCGAGGGTGCTGCACGGCGCCTCGATCCGCCGGGCGTCGGGGAAGCGCCCCGGCCACTCGAGCAGGCCGGGCACTCGCACCCCGCCTTCGTAGAGCTCGCGCTTGCGGCCGCGCAAGTCGCCGGCGCTGCCCGGGGCCTCGCCGGACTTGCCCTCGGGGCCGTTGTCGCTGCAGAACCAGAGCAGGGTGTCCTCGGCCACGCCCAGCTCGCGCAGGGTGGCCCGCAGCCGGCCCACCTGCCGGTCCACCTCCTCCAGACAGCCGAAGTAGTGCTGCTCCGCCACCGGGAGCCCGGCGTAGGCCGCGCGCTGCTCCTCGCTGGCGAGCACCGGGAGGTGGGGCGCGTGGAACCAGACCACGGCGAAGAAGGGCTCGCCGGCCGCGACCGCCTCCCGCACGAAGGGCAGGGCCCGATCCACGATCAGGGCCGAGTCGTCGCCGCGCAGCGCCTCGTCAGGGACGCGCCGGCCGGGGCCGGTCCAGTAGGCGGTGCCGTAGGGATTGCCCTCGCCTTGCTCGCCGACGCCGCCGGCCCACTTCGGCGGCGTGATCATGGGATCGTAGGTCGGCACCTTGGCCTCGGTCGAGAAGCAGGTGTCGAAGCCGCGCTCCCACGGCGGCGCGTAGTGTTCGGCGTGGCGCGGCCCGCCGCGGTTGCTGTCGCGCACGGTGGTGGTCAGCGTGCCGAGGTGCCACTTGCCGAAGTGGCCGGTGCGGTAGCCGCGCGCGCGCAGGATCTCGGCCAGGTTGGGCTCGTCGGCCGGCAGGTGACCGACGTTGGCGTTGAGGATGCCGTAGCGCGAGGGGTGGCGCCCGGTCAGGCAGCTCCCGCGAGTGGGGGAGCAGACCGGGGCGGCGGCGTAGAAGCGGTCGAAGCGAACCCCGGTCGCTGCCATCTGGTCCAGGTTGGGCGTGCGCAGCTCCGGATGGCCCTGGTAGCCGGCGTCGCCCCAGCCCTGGTCGTCGGTCATGACCAGGATCAGGTTCGGCGGCGGATCCTGCGCGGGCGAGGGCAGCAGGATGAGCAGGAGGAAGCTCGCCAGGGACATCTCGCGATCCTACGGCCCGCCGGCCGCGCAGACGCTCGTCCACTGCTGGATCGGGCCGCCCCCGAGACCGGAACAGGGCCGGTCCTCGCGAGGACCGGCCCTGTCGAGGGACCCGGGAGGGAGGGATGGCACCTTGCCTCAGCCGATGAACTGCGCCAGGGCGTTGCTCAGGGAACCGGAGCTGAGGTCGACCGCCTGGGTCCAGATCGGTCGGCCGGACAGGCCGGGCGGCAGCGGGATCGCCTGGTGGACCTCGCCGTTGGTGTCGGCGGTGAAGGGCAGGCTGGTGATCGGCAGGCTCAGCTGGACCGGCCCGTAGACCGTGTTGATCGGACCCGGTCCGGCGAAGGAGTAGCTGTGGAACTCCACCGTGCGCACCGACAGCCCCAGGCGCGCGGCGATCTCCTTGGCGGACAGGCCCGCGACCAGCAGCCGCACGATGTCGATCTGGCGCGGGGTCAGCTCCTTGTGCGCGTCGTCGGTCGGCGCCGCGCCGATGGAGCAGCTCGATCTCCGCCGCCCCGCCGGAATCCCGTCCGCGGCACAGTTCATGGAGGGGAGTGACGCCGTAGCTCCTCGACGCCACCGCCCTCGAATCGGCGCCGGCGTCCAGCAGCAGGGCCATCGCCGCGCCGTCGGCAGCGGCGGCGGCGTGGTGGAGCAGCGTCCGGTCCTCCTCATCGCGTGAACGGACGAGCTCGGGGTCCTGCGCGAGCGAGCGCACCAGGGCGGCGTGCTGCCCGAGGGCCAGCAGGCTGAAGGCGGTGTCCTCGGCCCCGCGCGCCAGCAGCAACTCCCGCAGGGGAGGGTGGGGCGTGGCGGCGAGCAAGGGGGTGCAGTACGTGCGGCCGGCATGGACGTCGGCGCCGGCATCGAGCAACAGCTCGGCGATGGGGAGATGGCCCATCTGCGCCGCCATCAGCAGCGGCGGCTCTCGGCCGGCATCAGGGTCCCAGCCCGCTGCCAGCAGGCCCCGGACCTCCTCGGTCAGCGCATCCCAGCGATGCCGGTGCTGGGCGTGGCCGAGCTGGGCGATCCTGGTCCAGAGGTCGAGCGGGGGCTGAGGCATGGACTGTGGGAGCTCAGCGGCCGAGCCCGCCGAAGTAGAGCTCGCTCTCGAACAGCGCGGCGGCGCCGCCGAGCAGGCGCGGGTCTTCGCGGCGGAGTAGCTCGGTGGCCAGTTCGCGCTTCAGCTCCTCCAGCACCGCGGCGTAGTCGGGATCGCCGGCGACGTTCTGCCACTGCTCCGGGTCCTGCTCCAGGTCGTAGAGCTCGAACTCCGGCCGCGGCGCGAAGGCGCGCTCGTAGTAGAGCTGAAACTCCGGCTCCTCGCGGTGCGCCAGGATCCAGCTCTTGGTCGGTCCGTTGTCGCAGTCGGAGTAGGGGATCTTGCGCAGCGCGCCTTCGGGTACGCCGGCCGGCCAGCGCTCGGGGGCGAAGTTGCGGATCAGCAGGAACTCGTGGGTGCGGATCGCGCGCGAGGGGTATCCCGCCCAGGACGGCGCCGCCTGCGCCGGGGTGTGGCGCTCGCGGCCGAAGACGATCCGCGTCTGCGATTCGTCGATCTCGCCGTCCTCGATCAGCGGCCACAGGCTGCGGCCGGTCATGGCTTCTGGCACCGCCACCCCGGCGGCTTCGAGGAAGCTGGGGGCGAGGTCGGTCAGCGAGACGAAGGCGCCGACCGGGAAGGGCGGCCCCCTGTCGCCCCAGCGCAGCGCCAGCGGCACCCGCGTGCCGAGGTCGTAGAGGTTGCCCTTGCCGCGCGGAAACGGCATGCCGTGGTCGCCGGTGACGACGACGATGGTGTCGTCCAGCTCGCCGCGCTGTTCCAGCTCTTCCAGGCAGGCGCCCACCAGGCGGTCGAAGCGCTCGACCTCGAACAGGTAGTCGGCGACGTCGCTGCGGATCTCGGGCGCGTCGGGGAAGGCCTGCGGCAGACCGATCTCCGCCAGCTTCATGCCGCGCGCGGCGCCGCTGCCGAGCTCGTAGCCGCGGTGCGGATCGCTCGAGCCCTGCCAGAAGCAGAACGGCGCTCCCTCCGGCCGTGCCTCGAGGAAGGCGGCGAAGTCCTTGAAGGGTTTGCCGGCAGGTTGCTGCTCGCGCCCGCCGGCCTGGAAGCGACCTGGCCCCCAGCCCTTGCGGTTGGAGCCGACGTGGTAGCCGGAAGCCGCCAGCAGCTCGGGGTAGAGCGGGACATCGGCGGCGATCGTGCTCCACAGGCTGCCGCCCTCGCGCAGGCGCCAGAAGTCCTGGCCGCTCAGGATCGCGCCGCGGCTCGGCGTGCAGGACGGCGAGGACACGAAGGCGTGGGTGAACAACACGCCCTCCGTGGCCAGGCGGTTGAAGCTGGGCGTGTGCACCACCTGCTCGCCGTAGACGCCGGCGTGGGGGTAGCCCCAATCGTCGGCGATGCAGAACAGGATGTTGGGGCGGCGTTCGGTCTCGGCCGTCGGCTCCTGGGGCGGCGGCCCCTCGGACGGCGCGACGGCGGCAAGGAGGGCGACGGCAGCGGGGGCGACCGAGCCGGCGAGCGGCGCCGCGGGCAGCAGCGCGGCCAGGACCAGGAGGAGGCGGCGGGCGGAGTGATTCATGGAGCGGGCCGCGCGTTGGCGCGCGCGAGCTTCCTATTCTGAGGTCGGCATGTCCGTCGTCCCCGCCCTTTTCCGGGTCCTCTTCGCGCTCCTCCTCACCGCCGCGGGTGCGGCCGCGGCGACGCCGGCGGTCCTCCAGCAGGCCGAACTCCCGGCCTCGCGGCCGCAGGACACCGTGCTGTGGTACCGCCAACCCGCCGCACGCTGGGTCGAGGCCCTGCCGCTCGGCAACGGCCGGCTCGGGGCGATGGAGTTCGGCGGCGCGGCCCGGGCGCGGCTGCAATTGAACGAGGAGAGCCTATGGGCGGGCGTGCCGGCCGACGCCTACCCCGAGGGCTTCCGCGAGTCCTTCGCCGAGCTGCAGCGGCTGGTGCTCGAAGGCCGCTACGCCGAGGCGAACACGCTCGGCCGCGAGAAGCTGACCGCCCGGCCGAGCTCCTTCCGCTCCTTCGAGCCGCTCGGGGACCTGTGGATCGAGATGGACGGCATGGGGGAGCCCACGAGCTTCCGCCGCCAGCTCGACCTGCGCGATGGTGTGGCCCTCACCGAGTGGAGCGCCGACGGTGTGCGCTTCCGGCGCGAGAGCTGGATCTCGGCGGTGGACGACGTGCTCGTGGTTCGCCTGAGCGCCGACCGCGCTGGCGCCGTCTCTGCCCGCGTTCGCCTGCAGCGGCACAAGGACGTCGTGGTCAGCGCGCCGGCCGCCGACCGGCTCCACCTCGACGGCCAGATCTTCGACCGGCCGCCGCCCGAGGGGCACGAGGACAACCCCGGCGGCTCCGGACCGACCGGGGCGCACATGCGCTTCGCCGCGCGCCTGGAGGCGCAGGCCGAGGGCGGTTCGCTGCGCGCCGAGGAGGACACGCTGGTGGTCGAGGGGGCCGACTCCCTGCTCCTGCTCCTCACCGCCGCCACCGACTACTCGCTGCCGCGGATGGCCTCGGACCCGGCGCTCGATCCCGCCGCCGCGGCCGATCGCATCCTCGCCGCCGCCGCCGCGCGCCCCTACGCCGAGCTGCGCAAGGCCCACCTCGCCGAGCTGCAGGCGGCCGGCATGCAGGCCATGCACCATA
>CAZXTO010000044.1:0-14650 GCA_964643675.1 uncultured Planctomycetales bacterium | reverse complement strand
CTCCGGTTCGAGCCGGCCGAAGGCCGGCTCGAACCGGAGGGCTCGAGAAATAGACGTCTGACCCCGAAATCAGAACAGCACGATCTCGGCGGCGGGGGTGGCGGCGAGGCCGCCGGCGGAGCCGGGATCCTGGATGAACCACTGGAGGTAGCGGGTGGTGCCGGCGAAGGCGGCGTTGGCGGGCACGGCGAAGCTGCGGGAAGCGGTGCCGCGGCCGTTGCCGGCGCCGTCGAGGCGCATCACGTGGCGGACGTGGTCGGGGGTCAGCGCCAGGAAGCACATCGCGCCCTGTTGCACCGAGCCGAAGGGGTCGCTCGCGCTGTCCACGACCAGCGCCGCCATGGCGCCGCCGAGGCCGCGGTCCACCCCGATCGTCAGCGAGGGGTTGCCGAGCAGCGGCGGTTCGGCCGCCACCATCACCGGCGCCTCACCCCCGCTGCCGGCGGTCGGCTGGCCGAACACCACCGGACGACGGCCGGACTCGACGTACATCACCGGGCGGTCGAAGGGCGGCTGGGCGTCGCGCACCCGCGGATCGGTCAGCGGACGACCGAGGAAGGCCAGCAGGTCGGCGCGCTCGCCCGGCGTCAGGTTTAGCGGCCGGATCGTCGGCGCCTTGTTGGGCCCGCCGAAGTCGCCGCCGCGGTTGTAGAAGTCGACCACCGCCGCCAGGTTCGGCGCGGTGCCGCCGTGGAAGAAGGGCGGGCGCAGCTCGACGTTCAGCAAGGACGGGGTCTTCATCTGCCCCTCCTGACGCGGGTCGCCGGTCACGCCGCCCAGGCCGAGGTCCTCGTTCTGCGGCCGCACGCCGGTGTAGTGGAAGCTCTCGTTCGAGAAGCGCGGCCCGGCGTGACAGCTGTTGCAGGCCAGCCGCGGCGAGTTGAACAGATCGAAGCCGCGCCGCTCCTGCGCGCTCAGCGCGCCGTTGTTGCCAGCCAGGAAGTCCAGGATCGGCGCCTGGTCCGACACCAGGGTGCGCTCGTAGGTGGCGATCGCCATCGCGATCCGCGCCGGGGTGACGTCGGGGGAGCCGAAGGCCTCCTGGAACAGCGCCGGGTAGTCCCGGCCGTTCAGCCAGCCGGCCAGGTCGGGGGTGACCCCGCCGGCCAGGGCCAGCGGCATCGAAGCCTCGATCTGCGCCGCCACCTCGACCCAGTCGCGGTTCTCGTGCGCCATCTCCACATCGCTCACCGGCGGGCCGAGCACCTGGCTCTCGAGCGCGGCGAAGCGGTTCAGCAGCACCACGCCGCTGATCGGGTCGCGGAAGACCTCCTCCGCGCGACCGTCCCAGAACATGCGCGGGCCGTAGCCGCCGTTGATCGCCGGCATCGCGCGCCGGCCGGTCACCTGCGGCGCCAGCGAGAACACCGGGTCGGCGAGGTAGCGGCCGCTGGCCTCGCTGCGGGTCACGCCGGGGGAGCCGGCGACGTCATCCGCGGTGCCGAAGAGGCCGTCCGGACCCGGGTGGGTGCTGCGGGGATCGCCCAGCACCGACCGCGGGTCGGAGCCGCCGGCCTCGGGCAGGTGGCAGCTGCCGCAGGACAGGGTCCGGGTCGAGCTCATCTGCTCGTCCCAGAACAGGGTCTTGCCGAGCAGGGTCTTCGAGGCGGTGACCGGGTTGCCGGGCGGGGCCGGGGGCGGCTGCAGGCCGCCGCCCTGCGCGAGGGCGCTCGAGGACAGCGCCGCCGCGGCCACGGCGAAGGGGATCAGGAGGGAGAGGTTGAACTTCATGGCTGAGCGGCGCAACCCGTTCCGGATGGGGCGGTTCCGCCGCCCCGTCACCACCGACCGAACTCCCGACGAGGCCGGAACCGCTCCGACTCAGCGGGGTTCCGAGCGCTTGCTCCAGTCGACCGGGGCACCCGAAAGATCGGTCAGCCGCGCGCACATGCGCCAGTCGCCGCCGCCCTGGGTCACCTTGATCAGCAGTTCGTTCTCGCCCGCGACGAGCTCCACCGGCACCGTGTCAGCGTCGACGCTCAGGCCGCGCATCACCGGGTTGGCGTGCACCAGCTCGTCGTTGAACCACACCGCCACGCCGTCGTCGCTGCCCAGCTTGAGCAAGGCCCCTTCGGCGCTCGGCCAGTCGAAGCGCAGATACGCGTAGACCGCGCGGTCGCTGGTCTCGTCGAACAGCGGGAGGAAGTCGAGCACGCCGTCGAGATCCTCGGTCTCGACCTGCCGCCAACGCTCGGGCCTGGCCTCCAGCACCGGACCGCTGATGGCGAAGGGGTGTTCCTCGAAGGGCCGCGCGTCGAGCGCCTCGCTGCGGTAGAGCTGCCAGCCGATCAGGAAGCCGGCGCGGCGGGCGTAGTCACGGGTGTCGACGCCGAGCGCGCGCAGCTCCGCGGCCGCTTCGGTACGCACCGCCCGCGAGGTGCTGCTCATCACCAGCTCGTCCAACTTGGCGGCCGCGCGCTCGGGATCGGCGGCGGCCATGGTGGCGGCGATCCGGATCTCGGCCAGGGCGGCGGCCTCCCCCAGGCCCGGCCGCCGGCGCAGGGCCGCGACCCGCTCCCAGGCCGAGGCGTCGGGGATACGACGCACCCCGGTCAGGCCGCGCAGCGCGGTCGCCTGCCTCCCGCTCTCGGCCAGGTCCAGGAACAGCTCCAGCGCGCGCGCGTTCTCGCCGCGCTCGACCAACCCCTCGGCCCAAGCGAGCAGCGCGTCCTCGGCCAGCGGACGCTCGGCCTCGCTGCCGCGCTCCAGGATCTGGCGCAGGGCCGGCTCCAGGCTCGGGCCCCCTTCGCGCGAGGCCAGCTCCAGGGCCGCGAGCCGCTCCTGCAATCCCCAGGACTCGAGCGCCGAAGCCAACAAGCCTTCGGCGCCGTCCCCCGCACGCGCCACCTGCACCCGCAGCAGCTCGGCCCGCAAGGGATCGTCGCCCTGACGCGTAGCCTGCCGCAGGCTGCGCTCGATCGGCGTGCCGGGCCAGACGGCCAGGCCGTCACGGGCGGCCGCGCGCACCGCCGGCGCGGGATCCTCGAGACCAGCCAGGACCGCGGCCGCGGCGCCCTCGCCGCGCGCTTCGGCCAGGCCGCGCAGGGCCGAGGCCCGCAGGTGCGGGGCGGCGTGGCCGGACATCGCCAGCAGCAGCTCGGTGGCGGTCTGGGGCCGGCTCCGTTCGAGCAGGCGTTGGGCGTAGCGCAACACATCGGCGCCTTCGAGGCCGCTGCAGTCCGGACCGGCGAGCTCGCGGAACAGCTCCTCGGCCAGCGGGGAGCCGCTGCGAGCCAGGGCGCCGCGCGCGGCGGGATTCTGCTCCAGGCTCGCCAACCACTGCGGCGCCGCCAGGTCGCTGCGCCGCACGCCCAGGCTGCGCGTGATCGCAACCGCGCGGGCCGAGCTGGGGGACTCCTCCCGCAACTGCTCGACCAGCGCTTGCTCGGCGGCCGGATGCGGCATCCGCTCGAGCGCCCGCAGCGCGGCCCCGAAGCTCGCGGGCTCCTCGAGCGCCGCGGCGGCGGCCCGGACGTCGAACAGACCATCCCCGGCCACCCCGAGGGCGTCGAGCAGGATGCGGGCCGTGGCCGGCGGCGGATCCTCCGCCAACAGCCGCCGCAATTCCGCCGCGATCTCCGGTCGCTGGCGGCGCTCTTCCGGCGCCGCGAAGTGGTGGACGAGCTGCCAGAAGGCGCGCTCGGCGGCGCGGGCGACCTCCGGACGCGGGGAGCCGAACAGCTCGACCGTCACGGCCAGGCCGCCTGGGCCAGCCTTCCACCCCAGAGCGATCTCCTGCTCGCGGACGTGCTCATGGCGGGAGCCGAGCCAGGAGGCGAATTCCTCGTCGGGAAGCTCCTGTTGGTAGACCGGCAGCGGCAGCACCGGCTCCGGGTCCGGCTCCGGCGGCGGCGCCGGCGGCGCGTGGCAACCCCAGGCCAGGCCGAGCAGGGCGACCGAGGCCGCGGCGCGGCGGAGCGGTCCGTCGCGGCGGGAGGGCAAGGCAGCGGGGAACTCGAGCCGGGACCACCTGGGCACGGGTCCAGGCTAAGCCCGCGCCGGCCGGGCCCGCCAGGGCAAAAGAGAGCGGGAGGCGGCGATGCCACCTCCCGCTGGGCCAGGCGGTGCCTGGCAGGGGCCGGCTCGGGCGCCTAGTCGGTGGCCTCCCCCACCGGCCGGGCCAGCTCGAAGCTCACCCGCACCAGCCGCACCCCAGGGGGCAGGGCGGACGGCCCGGAAGCGGCCGCCGTCGCGCTCTTGACCTGTTGGACCACCTCGACGATCGGGACCAAGCCGTCCCAGCCCTGCTCGAGGACGTCCATCACCTCGTCGGTGCCGATCACGAAGATCGAGTCCTCGACCGCGTGGACCTGTCCGCCCTGGCGCTCGACCTCGGCGGTGATCGCGGCGAACTCGTGCTCGTACTCCGGCGGCAGCGGCACGCCGGCAGCTTGCCCGCCGATCCCGAGGATTTGCGGCAGCAGCATGGCCGATAGGACGGTGGAAGCGATCCAGCGGATCAGGTTCATGATTCCCCCTCGAGGTGGAACACCTCGTCGACGGTCTTGTTGAAGACCCTGGCTATTCTAAACGCGAGCGCGAGCGAGGGAGCATATCGACCTTGCTCGAGCAGGACGATGGTCTGGCGGGAGCAGGCCGCCCGACGGGCCAGCTCGGCCTGGGTCATCTCGCCGAAATCGAAGCGAAAACGGCGGATTTCGTTGCGGATCTCAGCCTTCGGCATGGAGCGGCGCGAGGCGCGAGGCCAGCAGGACCCCGGCGAACCAGGTCGTCAGGTAGAGGATGAAGAGGGAGCCGAAGCCGAGGTAGTGGTAGACCATCGGCACCGCCCCCTGCTCGTGGAAGCTCTGGCCCAGGTAGACGTTCCAGGCGGCCACGCCGAGCAGCAGGCCGACCGCCTGGAACTGCGGCGCAGCGCGGATCAGGCGGAGCTCGCGCTCATCCGCCCCGCGGCAAGAGAGAGCCATCAGGATCGACTGGAAGACCATTCCCCCAAGGAAGATACCGACGACGCGATGGCGCGTTGCGTCGTCCTCCCAGTAGGTCTCGGCGCCGCCGAAGTGGCGGAAGTAGAGGATCAGACCGACGCCCTCGGCGAGCCCGAGCAGCAGGCCCAACCAGGCGAACTTCTGCAGCGGAGAGAGCGGGGTGCGGGCCCACTCGGCGCGTTGCTCCGGGCTCAGCGGGGCGCGGTCGGCGCGCAGCCGCACGAACACCGCGAGGCCGGCCACCAGGAAGAGGACCAGGGTCGAAGCGAGGGCGATCAGGATCCAGGAGAAGGGCTGTTCCATCGAGGGACTCCAGGTGCGGGGCGTCCAGGCCTACGGTCCGGAGGCTCCACTATGTCATATTTTCTGTACATCAAGTCGAATTTCCATGACTCCGGGCGCCCTAGGCTGGGCCGCGGTCGCCCGCAGGAGGCCTCAGGCCGGCTCGCGCGGAAATCGGCGTTCCTCCTCCAGCTCCGCCAACTCGAGGGAGTAGCTGGCGTACCAGCCCGCGCGTCCGCGCCGGATCGCCTCCTGGTGCTCGGGGTGCTCGCGCCAGGCCTGGATCGCTTCGCGCGAGGCCCAGTAGGAGAGGGTGACCCCCACCTCGCCGTCGCGGTAGGACTCCACGCCGGCGAAGCCCGGTTGCTGCCTCGCCAGCTCGACCATGCGCTCGGCCATCGCCGCGTAGCCATGGTCGCCCTCGGTGCGGGTGGAGCGGAAGATCACGACGAAACGGGCGGCGGCAGACACGGGGCGAGTCTAGCGAAGGAGCGGGCAACGCCCAGGCCGGCGGCGACGTGGGAGGTGGTGATGGGACGGATGCGCGGCGCGAAGAAGCTGGCTGGATTCGCCGGGGGTGGGCTGGTGGTCTTCCTGACCCTGATCCTGATCCTGCGGTGGGGCTTCCCCCTCCAGCCGCCTCCCCAGGACTGGGCGGAACCCGCTGCCGCAGCCTTGCTGCCGGCGCTACACCCCAGCGAGCTGCCGACCCTCGCCCCCTCCTTCGAGGGTCCCGACCGGGATGTGCAACTCGACCGGCTCCATCAGTTGGTGGAGGGCCGAGGCCGGAAGGCCTCCTCCGCTCAGCAGACCATGGAGAGCTGGGCCGACGGATACTGGACCGTCTATGCCCCGGTGCTCATGGAGGTGGAACAGCTCGACCTCGAGACCTGGCGGATCCGTTGGGCGGACGGCTGGACCTGCACCGGTCCAACCGGGATCGAGGCCACGGTGCGCTGGCGCGGACAGGGTTGGTTGGTGGAGCGCGAGGCCTGCACGATCCTCGGACCGTGATCGCCGGCGCGGCGGCGCGGCACCTCCCCTCGTTTGACCGCGCCTCCTCCGGTCGCCATGGTGGCACCATCGGCGGCCACCCGCCTCTCGCTATGCCCCACACCACCACCGCCTGCCAGAGCTGCGGCATGTCGATCGACGCCGGCCCCTATTGCCGTCACTGCGTCGACGAGCACGGCCGCCTGCAGTCCTTCGAGGAGCGCTTCCTGCGCATGACCGCCTTCGCCGAGCAGCAGAACCCGCGGCTGGGCAAGACCGAGGTCGAGACCCGCGCCCTCGACGCGATGGCCGGGATGCCGGCCTGGCGCGACCATCCGCGGGTGCGCGAGCACCGCGAGCAGAGGTCCTGAGCCCCCGCGCGGGCCGGGGCCGACCTGCGCGGCTGGGCCGCCTCAGCCGATGACCTCCGCCAAGGCATTGCTGGCCCGACAGCTGGCGGGATCGAAGGCCTGCAACCAGACCGAGCGACCAGCCGCCCCGGGCGGGACCGGCGCCTGGAACAGGGCGGTGCCTCCCGGATCCGCCAGCGCCGGCGGCTGGGCTCGGATCGGCCGGCTCAGCAGCAGGGTCTGGCTGCCGCATCCCGAGATCACGACCTGCGAGGGCCCCGGCCCGGTCAGCGAGGAACCCAGGCCGACGAGTCCGCCCGGAGTGGCATGGACCACCGTCAGGACCGCGGTCTGGCCGGCGACCAGACCGCTCACCGACAGCCGCGGCCCGACCGTGGCCTGCCCCGCCGCGTATTCGAGGGCGTTCGCCAGCAGCAGGTCGCCGTCGGTGCCGGGGGTCCAGAAGGCCGGATCGGCGACCGCGCTGGGCGGCACGAAGCCGAGGTCCACCCGGGTGCTCCAGCTCGTGCTGACGGCGACCAGGGTCTTGCCGTCGCTCCAGGAGGCGACCTCGACCCCGTGCGAGCTGAGCGAGGTCCGGTAGGGCCGGAAGCTGCCGCTGCCTCCATCGAAGCTCGTCACTCCGGCGACCGTCGGATGGGTCGGGTGGTGGATCGCGCCGAGGGTGGCGTGGACGAAGGCGACCACGTCACCGCGACCGGGGATGATCTCGTAGCCGCCGCTGATCCAGCGGCCGCCGAGGTAGCGATCGGGTTGGGTCGAGGTGTTGGCGAAGGTCGCGACGACCACGCCGCCCCCCGCGTCGACGTAGTCGGCCAGCGCGTCGCCGAGGGCGTCGCCGTCGTGGTAGCTGAAGTTGCTCCAGGTCAGCACCGCGTCATAGGCCTGGAGCTGCGCCAGGCTCGGGGTGGAGCTCATGACGTCCACCAGATCGACGACGGCGAAGCGACCGGTCGCGATCAGCCGCGCCTGCGGATCGGTGAAGTGCGGCGAGGCCGCGCCCTGGTCGGCGGCGGCGGCGATCGCCACGCGGGGTTGCTGGGCGGCCCCGGCCAGGGGCGCGAGCAGCGAGAGGAAGGACAAGGCCGCGAGGAGGCGCATGGGCTCGGGGGCGGCGGGTCCGGACTCCGGTGGCTGCCCCTCATCCTACTCCGGTTGGCGGCGCCGCCCGGCGTAGACTGAGGTCGTGTCCTGCCTCGTCCTGCTCCTCTTCCTCCACGGGGCCGCCCTCGCGCAGGACCCCGCGCCCGCGGACGAGACCACCGCCACTCCGGCCGGCTTCACCCTCACCGCGCTGTTCCAGGGCGACCCCTCCGAACCGCCGGCGCGGGAGCAGGCGCTGCTCGGCGACGCGGCGGAAGGCGAGGCCGGCTGGCTGCTCGGCCTGCAGCCGAACGGCGCCTGGAGCTTCCGCCTGTCCGACGGCGCCGCCCAGCTCTCCTACGCCCCGACCGCCGCGCGCCAAGGCGTGCTCGACGGCCGCCCGCACCTGGTCCAGATCAGCGCCGACCCCGCTCGCGCCGAGGCCCGCTTCTTCTTCGACGGTCGCCAGGTCGCGATCTACGAGCTGGGCGGCTTCGAGGCCGCGCTGGAGCGGCAGCCGCGTTCCTGGTCCCACCCGGCCCTGCGCGAGCACCGCCTGGTCGCCGGCCCGACCGGGGTCGCGGCCCTGCGCCGTCAGGCGCAGGAGCTCGGCTTCGCGCCCGAGCTGCCGCGACTCGCCCCCGGCGACCGCTTCCGCGTCATGGCCTGGAACATCTGGCACGGCGGCCGCGAGGACGGCGAGGAGCTCGGCCCGCAGCGCGTGGTCGAGTGCATCCAGGCCGCGCGCGCCGACCTCGTCTGCATGCAGGAGACCTACGGCAGCGGCGCGATCCTGGCCGACGCTCTCGGCTACGAGCTCTACCTGCGCAGCTCGAACCTGTCGATCCTGAGCCGCTATCCGATCGGCGAGACGCACCGCCTGTACCAGCCCTTCCGCTTCGGCGGCGCGCGCATCCGGCTCGGTCCGGAGCGCGAGCTCGATCTGTTCACGCTCTGGATCCACTACCTACCCGATTACTGGGACCAGATGAAGCAGGAGCAGCCGCCGGAGGCCGCGGCGATGGTCGAGGCGGAGTGGCAGACCCGCGGCGCCGAGATCACGGACATCCTGGCGGCGCTGCAGCCGTTGATCGCCGACGACGACGGGGTGCCGCTGATCGTCGGCGGCGACTTCAACAGCGGCAGCCACCTCGACTGGACCCCGGCCGCCCGCTCCGCCCACCGCGGCCTGGTGGTCGAGTTCCCCGTCAGCAAGGCGATGGAGCAGGCCGGTTTCTCCGACAGCTACCGGCTGATCCATCCCGATCCGCTCGAACACCCCGGCCACACCTGGTCGCCGCGCTTCACCGAGGCCTGGCAGGACCGCATCGACTACCTGTACTTCCAGGGCGCGCTCGAGCTGCTCGACGCCGAGCACCGCGACCAGCACCCGGCGCGCTGGCCGTCCGACCACGGCGCGATGGTGGCGGAGTTCCGGCTGCCGGCGGCGGCATCAGCGGCGGAATCGGCTGACGGCTAGGAGCCGCCGAGAGAGCCGGAGTCGAAGCTCCGCCCTTCCCGCCGGTAGCGCTGCAGCAGGCCGCTCAGCTCGGCCACGACCTCCGGTCGCTCGGCGTAGCGGTTGGTGGTCTCGCCGGGGTCGGCCTGCAGGTCGTAGAGCTGGCCGGGCGGCTCCCCCTCCTTGGGCTCGCGGATGCCGCCGGAGAAGCCGCCGGGACCGAGGCCGAGCACCAGCTTCCAACGGCCTTGGCGGATCGCGAACAGGCCGCCGCCGGAGTGGTGCACGATGGCTTCGCGCAGCGGGCCGTCGAGCGCTTCGCCGCGCAGCAGCGGCAGCAGGTCGTAGCTGTCCTCGCCGGCCTCCGGCGGCAGCTCGCGACCGAGCAGGCTCGCGAGGCTGCGGTAGAGGTCGGTGTGGCAGATCGGCTCGTCCTCGACCGCGCCGACGGCGGTCACGCCCGGCCAACGCGCCAGGAAGGGGACGCGGTGGCCGCCCTCCCAGATGTCGGACTTGAGGCCGCGCCACGGCCGCGAGGGATCGTGGCCGAAGGCGCGCACCGACCCCACCGGCCCGGACATGCCGCGGCCGTCGCGCGCCGGGGACCCGTTGTCGGAGGTGAACACGACCAAGGTGTTCGCCGCCAGGCCGGTGTCGTCCAGGGCCCGGAGCACCGCCCCGACGCTGTGGTCGACCTGGTGCACGAAGTCGCCGTAGGCGCCCGCGGCAGCGGCGCCCTGGAACTCCGCCGCCGGCGCGATCGGCGTGTGAGGCGCGGTGAGCGGGAAGTAGAGGAACAGCGGCGCGCCATCGGCCGCGGCCTGGTGGACCTCGCGCACCGCGCGGGCGGTCAGCGCGGGCATCACCGCCTCGAGGCGCCAACCGGGAACCATCGGCCCGGCGTGGCCGAACCAATCCTCCGGCTTCGATCCGGCCGGCAGCGCGGTCAGGCGATCGCCCTCGATCCAGGCGTAGGGCGGGAAGTTGGGCACGTCGTCGCCGAAGTAGCGATCGAAGCCGTGCGCCAGCGGCCCGCCGCCGAGCGGGGCGGAGAAATCGGCCGTGGCGCCTTCGCTGCCGCGCCCCGCCGGCGCGCCGTCGGTGGTCGGCCAGTCCCACCCCAGGTGCCACTTGCCGACGCAGACGGTGCGGTAACCGGCCTCGCGGAACAGCTCGGGCAGAGTCAGCCGCTCCCCTTCGAGCAGCGGCGGGTCCCATTGCCAGAGCACGCTCCTCTTCAAGCGCGTCCGCCAGGCGTAGCGCCCGGTCAGCAAGCCGTAGCGCGTCGGCGTGCACACCGCCGACGGCGAGTGGGCGTCGGTGAAGCGCAGGCCCTCGCGGGCCAGGCGATCGAGCTGCGGCGTCGGCACCTTCGACTGCTCGTTCTGGCAGGCGAGGTCGCCCCAGCCCAGGTCGTCGGCCAGGATGATGACGACGTTCGGCGGCGCGCCGGCGGAGTCCGCGGCGGGATCGACCGCATCGGCACCGGCACAGGCGCCGACCGCGGCGCTGGCCAGCAGCCAGCCCAGCATCCTCACCGGCGCCCAGGCCGACCAGCGCACCGCGCGCTACTCCTCCCCGCCCGGGAAGGGGAAGCTCTCGATGCCCTCGCCGGCGTCCTTGGGGTTGCGCGGCTCACCCTGCCAGGCGGCGAACATCGCCTCGCACAGCTTCTTCTTGCTGCCGACCAGACCGCGATAGCCCTCGAGCCGGTCGCCCTCGCCGTCGGGCACGCCGTCCACGTCGACCCCGAACTGCTGCGCCAGCAGCATGCAGACCCACTCGCCGTCGCGATCGAAGACCGGCAGGAAGAGGTCGCGCGAGGCCGCCCAGTACAGGTCCTCGCTGTTCGACATGGTGTCGGTCACCAGGTTGCCGTCGTCGTCGACATGGATGTAGACGTGCAGCTCGCAGTCGTAGGTCGAGTACGGGAAGTCGATGTCCCAGGTGTAGAAGACCTGGTAATAGGCGAAGGGGCGGCCCTGCGGATCCTTGCCGCGCAGCAGCGATCCGGGCACGGCGTAGATCGCCTCGTACTCGTTGTTGGCGTGCTCCTTGTAGGACTCGAGGTCGCAGTCGGTGGTGGCGATCGAGATCGCGTCGGCGAAGTAGAAGGCGGCGAGCTGGTAGACGTAGCCGTTGCCGCCGCGGTTCTTCCAGAAGGAGTGGCGGCCCTTCACCTTCTCGTCGAGCTCCCACTCCGGCGTCAGCAGCAGGCCGTCGTCGGGCTCGTCGTCGTCCGGATCCCAGCCGCGCTCGTGCAGCTCATTGTCGCGCAGCAGCTGCGACAACCACTCGGCGTCGCGCGCGCCGAAGCCGGCGAGCTGGCCCTGGAGCTGCTCCAGTTTGCGCTTCAGCTCCTTCTTGTCGCGCGCGACCGGCCGCAGCTCCTGCACGAGGTCGCCGAGCAGCCAGGCCTGGTGGTCGGCGCCGGCCTCCTCCCCTTCGGCGAGGGCAAAATCCCGCTTCACCCAGGCGCGCATGGCCGCGGGCAGGTGCACGATCTCGTCGCGGCCGTCCAACAGCTCGCGCGCGGTCGGCTCGGGCAGGCACAGGGCCGGGTCGAAGACCTCGGCGGTGAAACGCTCCCAAGAGATCGGATCCTGGAGCAGGGCGAAGGAACAGAGGGCGGCGAGGATCATGCTGAGGAGGCTCCATTCTGCAAATCTGCGCCGCCAGCGCAAAAGACAGCTCCCCGAACTTGTGCCAACGCAATTGTCCCCGTCCAACTCCGCCAGTCCGCCAGAGGTTCCCCAAAAGGAGCGCGGTCCGGGTGATGGGATTCTGCAATTAGCACCGCACCTCGACCGCCTTCGGTCCATCCTCGAAGCAGAGGCACCGGCCTCTCGAATCCCCTTCCGTCCCCTCCATCGTATTCCCGCCATGTTGCTCCACCCCCTCCGACTCGCTCACCCCTCCCTCTCCTCCCCGCAACCGGACCGCCGCGACGACCTGCTCGCCGGCATCGACCTCGAGACCACCCGCCGCTGGTTCACCGAAGGAGCCTCCTTCCTGCCGCCCGACCTCGAGCGCCCCGGCTTGCGCTTCCGCATCGACGAAGAAGAGGCGCACCCCCGTCACTGGAACATGGCGGTCGTGCAACTCGACCACCCGCCGGCGCGCCGCGAGCTCGTCCTCCAGCTCCACGCCACCGCCGCCGGCCCCGGCTCCGGCTTCATGACCTCCTTCAAGGCCACCAGCGCCTCCGGAGAGACCGTGGCCAGCAGCTACTTCCCGACCTGCTGCCTCGACGGCAAGGGCGTCGACGTGGAGCACACGCTGAGCCTGCCGCGGGAAGCCAGCAAGCTCGAGATCGCCTTCGCTCGCTACAAGGGACCCGCGATCACCTGCAGCGGCATCCGGATCCGGCGCGGCGAGAAGGCGATGCCGCGCCTGCACCGGCTGTCGCGTCCGGGCGTGCTCTACGCCACCGCGAACACCTGCGTGTATCCCTGCGCGGGCGAAGCCGGCGTGGTCAGCTTCCCGGTACCGCTGTGCTCCCGCGGCCAAGTGCCGCTCGCCTTCCTGCCCAGCGCGGAGCCGGCCTCGGCCCTGGAGTCCTTCCGGCTGCGGCGCCGCGCCGACGGCTGCAACCTGCTCGCCGAGCTCCGCGTGCGCCCGCCTGCCGGCGGCGCCCGGGTCCGGTGGGAGGCCCTGGTGCTGGTCGGTGACGAGGAGCCGACCAAGCTCGGGTTCGCCCCGCGGGCCGCGGCGCCGCCGCCGACGCAGAGCTGGTTGCGTTCGACCGCCTGCGTCCAGTCCGCCCATCCCGAGATCGCCGCCCGCGCGGCCGAGCTCGGTGAGGCCTATCCCGAGATCGTGGAGTACGTGAGCAAGGTCATCGAGGTGACCTCCCGGCTCGGCGGCGAGTCTCCGCTCGAGGCGCTCGACGCCTACACCGCCTTCCGGGTCGGAGGCTCCTGCACCAGCCGCGCCAACCTCGCCGCCGCCCTGCTCCGCGCCCGCGGCATCCCTGCCCGCACGGTCGCCCACCTGCCGGTCTCGCCGAGATCGGAGCTCTACCAGCACTGGCTGGTCGAGTGGTGGCACCCGGCCGCCGGCTGGGTTCGCAGCGAATCCTCCACCGGGGAACTCCAGGTCGCGGATCGCGACCTGGTGGTGCTCAACGTCTCGCAGCCTGACGACGAGGATCGGGCCTTCGACCCGCAGATCCCGCACAGCCACGTCCTGCCCGGCCTGCCCTTGCACGCGAGCCACCTGCTCTCGCCGGAGCTGAGCTGGGAACCCGCCGAGGGTTCGGGCCTGGCGTGGGAGACCAACTCCGCCCACGCGGTGCTCGAGATCCCGTGGCGCCGCGCGCGGCAGCGCGAGCTGCGCCTGCACGCCTTGCGCCACTGCCGCAGCCTGTTCCAGCTCGCGCGCGCTGGCCACGCCGCCCACCCCAAGACGCCTTGGCTGCAGCAGGCGCTGATGCGTTCGGATCCGGACTTGCTGCTCGACAGCCTGGCCGCCTGAGCCTGGACCGCTCCTGGTCCCGCGATGGCGGGATCAGGAGCCGGTGTTGAAGGAGGCCATCGGCAGGCCGGCGCCGTTGACCACGTTGGGCTGATCGGCGGCGCCGCCGGCGTAGCGGGCGGCCTGCGGGTGCGGAACGGCCTCGGAGCGGAGCAGGACCTGGTCGCCAGCGATGGTGGCCGCGGCCGGGTGGAAGACGCCGTCGCCGCCGGCGACGGTGAAGCCGGTCGGGGCGGCACCGTCGGCGGTGCGCAGGCCGTCGGCGTGATCGAAGTAGAGACGCAGGGCGCCCGGCTCCACGCGCATGCCGTAGTAGAGCGGGCCGGTGTAGATCAGGTCCTCGAAGCCGTAGGTCTTGGCGAGCGCCCACAGCGCCAGCCGCTGGCCGACGTCGCGCTTGTTGCGCGGGTGGATGTCGCGCGGGTCGCCGATGTCGAGGGTGACCGCCATGCCGGTGTTCGGCACCGTGCCGAGGGCGCGGCGCTGGGCGTCGCGCAGCTCGGCGGCCTGGCCGGTGTCGCCGCCGTAGGCGAAGGGCGCCAGCTGCACGAACAGGAAGGGGAAGTCGCCGCGGCCCCAGCGGCGGCGCCAGTCGCGGATCAGGTCGGGGAACAGGGTGCGGTACTGATGGGCGCGCAGGCGGTTCGATTCGCCCTGGTACCAGATCACGCCGCGCATGCCGTAGGGCACGATCGGCGCCAACATGCCGTTGGAGAGCGCGGTCGGGCTGTTGCGGTGGAACTCCTGGACGCTCGGCTTGCCGGGCAGATTGCCGGTGGGCGACCCCTTCTGCCACTTCCACAGTCCGGCCAGCGAGAGCGCCGGCCCGAGCGCGGGCGGCGCCGCTCCCTCGCCGGCACCCGCCGGCGAGATCTGGAGCTGGCTGGGCTGGCCGTTGATGCCGCCGACGCCGCCGGTGTCGTAGACCCGCACCGCGATCAGGTTGGCGCCGGCCTGGACCAGCTCGGCCGGCACGGTGTAGCGGCGCGGGGTCTGCCACTGGCCGCTGTCCATGTGCTCGCCGATGCGCTGGCCGT
>CAZXTO010000043.1:0-14756 GCA_964643675.1 uncultured Planctomycetales bacterium | reverse complement strand
GCTGAGTCTTCTGCGCCTTCGGCGCAGAAGACGACCCGCGGCAGCGGTCAGAGCCGCGCACGCCTACCGCCGGCCGCCCTCCTCCGCGGGGGGGCGGTACCTACCCCAGGATCTCGTCGAGGCGTCCTTCGGACTGCAGCTTGGCGAGGTCGTCGTAGCCGCCGATGAGCTGGCCGTCGATGAAGATCTCGGGGACGGTGCGGCGGCCGCCGGTGCGCTCGAGCATCTCGTCGAGGCGGTCGGGCTCCTGGTCGAGGTTGATCTCGGTCCAGGTCTGGCCCTTGGACTCGAGCAGGCGCTTGGCCATCACGCAGTAGGGACAGGTGTTCTTGGAGTAGATCTCGATCTTGGCCATGGTTCTGGGCGGAAAGTGGGGTGAAGGCCCCGGTGGCCTGTCCCATAGGGTAGGCAGAATGGCGATGCAACGACGCGCCCTCGAGGAATTGGTGGAGCAGGGGCTGCCGGGCAGCCAGTGCTCCGCGAGCGATCTGACCGGGACCGAGGACCACTGGAGCCTGCGGGTAGAGTGGGTCGGCTTCAGCGGCCTGCCGCTGCTGGAGCAGCACCGGGCGGTGATGGCGGTGCTGAAGCCCTGCATGGAGCAGGGCGGGAGCGGCGCGATCCACGCGGTCCAGATCCAGACCGTGGTGCCCTGCGGCACGGAGTGAACGATGGAGATCAGAGAGCAGATTGAACAGGCGATCCAGCAGCACCCGGTGCTGCTCTTCACCAAGGGGAGCCGGCTGTTCCCGCAGTGCGGCTTCTCCGCCGCGGTGATCCAGGTCTTCGAGGAGCTGGGCCAGCCCTTCGAGTGCGTCGACGTGCTGGCGGACCCGGCGATCCGGCCCGCCCTGTGCGCGATCTCGGACTGGCCGACCACCCCGCAGATCTTCCTGGGCGGCCAATTCGTCGGCGGCGGGGACATCGTGCGGGAGCTGCATGCCCGCGGCGAGCTGGCCCCGCTGGTTCAGGCGGTCTTGGGGAGCTGAGCCGCGGATGGCGGCGGCGCGCGGGGGCTGAAGCGCTCCGGGTTGCCCCCTGGAGAGCGCGGCGGGCGGTCCTAGAATAGGGCATGGATTACGCTACCGAGCGCCCCGACCAGATCCACTACTGCGAGTGCTGGGCCCGCGACGGCCTCCAGTCGATCTCCACCCAGATCTCGACCGAGCACAAGCTCGAGATGATCAAGGGCATGATCGACGCCGGCATCCGCGAGATGGAGGTGACCTCCTTCTCGCCGCCGAAGCTGCTGCCGCAATTCGGCGACGCCATCGAGGTCCTGAAGGGCCTGCCGCGCGAGGGCCACGACGCGAAGTTCCGCGTGCTGATGCCGAACATGCGCGGCTGGGAGCGCTTCGAGCGCTGCGTCGACGAGGGCTACGGCGCCGACAAGATCATCCTGATGATCTCCAGCTCGGAGGCCCACAACACCAAGAACTTCCGCGCCACCCACAAGGAGGCGATGGCCGACCACGCCGCGATCATGAAGCGCGCCCACGCCTGCGGGGTCGAGATCGTCGGCTGCGTCGGGACGGTCTACGGCTGCGCCATCGCCGGCGACGTGCCGCAGGCCGACGTCGACAAGCTGGTCCGGTTCTATCAGGAGGAGGGCGCCCAGCTGATGATGCTGGGGGACACCACCGGCCAGGCCAACCCGGTCCAGGTCGAGCGCATCCTGTCGCACCTGTTCGAGACCTTCCCGGACTTCGAGATGCTGGCGCACTTCCACGACACCCGCGGCACCGGCGTCGCCAACTCGATGACCGCGATCAACATGGGCGTCAAGTGGGTCGACGGCTCGCTGGGCGCGATCGGCGGCCAGCCGGCCTCCGGCGCGGCGCTCTACCACCTCGGCTACAAGGGCAACACCTGCACCGAGGACCTGCTGGCGATGGTCGAGGAGTGCGGCGTCGACACCGGCGTCGACATCGACAAGCTGATCGCGCTGGGCAAGCACGCGGAGGAGGTCGTCGGCTTCCCGATGCGCGCCAACGTGATCCACGCCGGTCGCGTCGATCACAACCCGAGTTCGGCGGAGAAGGGGTCCGGACCGGGCATCGGCCATTCGGCTGAGACGACCCTGAAGTAGTGCGCTTCCTGGTCGTCTACCGCGGCCTGCCGTGGCCGCTGTCGGAGGGCTATCACCTCCGCGTGCTGCACCTGTTCCGTCGGCTGGCGGAGCGGCACGAGATCCACCTGTTGGCGCTGGTCCACGAGGACGAGCAGCGGGCCAAGCTGCCGGAATTGGAGCGGGAGGGGCCCTTCGCCACGATCCGGATGGTCGACCTCCCGCGCCGGCGCGTCTTGGCCCGGCTCGGCACCAACCTCGGCCTGCCGCCGGCGGCCTCGCTGCTGCGCGAGTACCCCGGCTTCGCCGCTCGCCTGGCCGAGCTCGCCGCCGAGCTCCAGGCCGAGCGAGGGATCGCCGCGGCCTACCTGTTCGACCCCTGGGCCGACGTGCTGTGGCACGAGGCGGGGCGCGTCCTGCCCACCCTGCACGACGTCTGCGACAGCCGCTCGCTCTACTACCAGCGCCAGCTCGAGGCCGGCGAGCTGGGTCCGATCGGCCGCTGGCGGGTGCGGCAGCTGCTGCGCCGCTTCCGCGGCTTCGAGGGCTTCGCCCTGCGCGCCTACCCGATCACCACCGCGGTCTCGCCGCAGGACCAGGCCGCGCTGCGCGAGCTGGCCCCGGGCGCCCGCGTCGAGCTGATCCCGAACGGCGTCGACCTGGAGCAGTTCGCCCCCGACCCCGCGGTCGAGGAGCAGCCGGCCGGGCTGCTGATGTTCGGCAACATGGACTTCCTGCCCAACGTCGACGCCACGGTGCGCTTCGCCCGCCAGATCCTGCCGCGGGTCCAGCAGCGCTTCCCCGAGGCCACCTTCACCGCGGTCGGCACCAACCCGGTCGAGGAGGTGCGCGCCCTGGCCGAGCTGCCGGGGGTGGAGATCACCGGACGGGTGGAGGACCTCCGGCCCTACCTGGCCCGGTCGGCGATGCTGGTGGCGCCGATGCGCTACGGCGCCGGCATCAAGAACAAGGTGCTCGAGGCCCTCGCCGCCGAGCGGCCGGTGGTGACCAGCAGCCGGGCGGCGCAGGCCCTGCACCCCGAGGCGGTCGCCCTGCTGGAGCTGGCGGATGACGACCAGGCCTTCGCCGACGCCGTCTGCCGGCTGCTGGCCGACCCGGCCCGGCGGCGCGAGATCGGCCAGCGCGGGCGGGAAACGATGCGCCGCCGCCACTCCTGGGAAGCGGCGGCGGCGGCGTACGAGGAGCTGCTCCTCGAGCTCGCCGGCGGCGAGGCCTGAGCCCCGCCGCCGCGAGGCGGGGGATCAGTTCACCACCAGGGTCACGACGTTGGAGTCGTGGAAGTCCAGGCCGTCGAAGGCCGCGACCTCGAGGTGGATGGTCATGCCCGAGGCGCCCGAGGGCAGCGGCGCGCTGGTGTAGGAGGCGGCGCCGGAGCCGTCGGTGGTGCCCTGGTGCAGGATCGTGGCCGGCTGGCTGAGATCGAACTGGTGGCCTTGGTGGATGGTGCCGCCCAGGCTGAAGCCGTAGAGCAGGTACCAGGCCGCGTTGGCCGGGGCGTTGGCGATCGTGTAGTCCAGGGTGGAGCCGACGCTGCCGCTGGTGGGGCCGCTCAGCAGGATGGTGTCGGTGGCCTGGACCGGCCGCAGCGAGATCAGCTCGACGTCGTCGATGTTCCAGCCGCCCAGCTCCATGGCGTGGTCGCTCTCGAGCTCGAAGCGGATCTTGACCGAGGGGTTGTTGTCGGCCCACTGCGAGATGTCGAGGGTCTGCTGGCGCCAGCTCGAGTCGAGGATGTGGAAGGTCTCGCCCGAGAAGCCGACCGGGTTGACCCACACCACGTTGCCGTTGACCAGCACGCGGGCGGCGTCGTAGGGCGCGCCCTCGACGTTCAGCCAGCGCTGGAACTGCAGCTTGGTGTTGGTCATGCCGCTGCAGTCGATGCTCGGCGACTCGAGGGAGTTGGTGCTGTTGGCGGCGTAGGAGCCGTTGCTGCCGCCGGTGCCGAGGTCGTTGCCCCAGCAGTTCAGGCCCGAGTAGGCCGCGTCCGGGTCGTACCAGCTGCTGCCGAGGTGGCGGCTGCTCACGCCCGAGCGGCCCTGCGGCTGGCCGCGCTCCCAGTCGTTGCTGCCGGCGGTGGCCTTGGAGGTCCAGCCCTCGTTGTTGGCCCCCTCGAAGTCGTTGAAGTAGACCTGGTGGACCACGCCGACCACGAAGTCGAACTGGTCGTCACCGGGGTAGGAGGTGGTGGGCAGCCAGTTGGCGTGGTTCTGGTCGTCGGTGGCGTGGATGTAGTACTCCACCACCGAGGGCGAGGCCTGTCCGGGGATGTCGCCGCTCCACTCGCCGGGGTTGGCGGTGGGGCCCATCGGGGTGGTCTGCCAGGCGCCGCCGTCGACGCGGTACCACAGGGTGGCGCCGTTGATGCTGGCGCCGACCAGCGAGCTCAGGTCTGCGGTCACCGGGTAGGGGCCGGCCTCGTCCTGGGTGTTCGCCAGCGGGGTGTGGGCGATCTCGATGGTCGGGCCGTCGACCCGCAGCACGTGGAAGCCCTCCTCGATGTCCGACACGTAGATCGCGCCGGAGGGGGCGTAGGGGTAGACGCCCCAGGCGCCGTGGAAGCCGGTGCCGGAGCCGTAGGAGCTGGTGTCGTAGCTGCCGACCAGCTGGATGTCGTTCGGGTCGCTGATGTCGACGCAGACGAAGCCCTCGGTGTACCAGGACACGTAGCAGCGGTCGCCCTTGATGAAGGCGTTGTGGACGATCGAGTTCGGATTGACCGTGTAGTCGTCCTTGGCGACGATGTTGTTCGGGTTCGAGATGTCGTACAGCGCGATCCGGCCGCCGTTGACCTCGTCGGTGGTCACGCAGAGGGTGTCGGTCTCGTTGGCCCAGCTGCTGTGGGTGAAGCGGCCGGGGGTCTTGATCTTGTCCTTGGTGCCGAAGCTCAGGTTGGCGATGTTCACCACCCGGTATTCGCCGCCGTAGATCTCCGACAGGTGCGCCTGGCCGTTCTGCACGTGCAGGTCGTGCACGTAGGGGCTCCAATAGGTCGCCACCAGCGACGGCGTCTCCGGGTTGCTGGTCAGGTCCAGCACCCGGGTGCCGTTGTTGGTCCCGCAGATGTAGGCCTTGCCGTCCGCGGTGTCGATGGCGATGTTGTGGGCGTTGGTCCAGTGCTGGGTGCCCCAGGTCTTGACCAGGGTCGGGTTGTTCGGGTTCGACAGGTCGACGATCTGCACCCCGCCGCCGCCTTCGGTCACGATGTAGGCGTAGTGCGAGTAGGTCTTCATGTCGCGCCAGATCGAGTTCGGGCCGTTGATGAAGCCGACCTCGACCGGGTTCGACGGGTTGGTGCAGTCATAGAAGACCGTGCCGGTGTTGGTGCCGACGATGGCGTACTCGTCACCGTTCGGGGCGGTGTAGCCCCAGATGTCGTTGTACTCCTGGTAGTTCTTGACCTTGGCGAGCAGGGTGACGCCGTTGCCCTGGGCGAGGGCGGAGGGAGCCAGGCAGGCGAGCGCGCCGGCTGCCAGCAGAATGCGGGATCGGATCATGGCGGCGGGTGGTGTCGGGAAGGGGGGGACGGGGGCGGACTCAGTTTAGGCTGACGGTGAGCGCGTTGGAGTCATACCACTGTCCGCCAGCCTGGCTGGCGGCCTCGAGGTAGACGGTCAGGCCGGCGGCGCCGGGGGGCACCGGGCCGGAGCTCCAGGCGGCGTTGCCGGCGGCGTCGGTGGTGCCGCTGGCCATCACCTCGACCGGATCTCCGACATCGAATTGATGGCCCTGGAACAGCTTGCCGTTGAGGTTGAAGGAGCGGACCAGCCACCACGGGGAGCTGGCCGGGGCGTTGCTCAGCGCGTAGCTGAGGGTGCCGCCGACGCTGCCGGTGGTGTCGCCGGTCAGGGTGATCGAGTTGAGGCCGCCGCCGACCGGGCCGATCGAGTAGAGCTCGAAGTCGTCCAGGTTCCAGCCGCCCAGCTCGAGGCCGCCGTCGCTCTCCAGCACGAAGCGCACGCGCACGTCGGCGACGCCGTCGGCCAGCGCGGAGACGTCGTACTCGACCTCCTGCCAGCCGCTGTCGAGCACGTGGTTGCCGACCGGGTTCTGCCACACTTGGACCCCGTTGAGCTTGATCGTGGCCTGGTCATAGGTGGCCTCCTCGACGGTCAGCCAGCGGCGGAAGCGCAGCCGGGTGTCGGTCGAGGCCGAGCAGTCGATCGACGGCGACTCGAGCCAGTTGTGCACGTTGGCGGCGTAGGCGCCGTTCCAGCCCGAGGCGCCCAGGTCGTTGGCCCAGACGTTGGAGCCGGAATAGGCCGAGGAGGGGTCGTTCCAGCTCACGCCGGAGGAGCTGCCGCTGGCGCCGTAGGGATCGCCGCGTTGCCAGTCGTCCTGGGTCGCGACCTGCTGGTGGGTCCAGCCGGTGTTGGTCTCGAAGTCGTCGAACCAGACCACCTGGCGCACGCCGACCACGAATTCATGGTGCGCGTCGCCGGGGTTGAAGGCGTCGGGCAGCCAGGCCCGGTTGCCGAGCGAGTCCTCGGCTTCGATCCAGTAGTCGACGCTGGCCGGGCTGATCTGGCCGGGGATGTCGCCGCTCCACTCGTCGGGGGTGGCGGTCGGGGCCATCGCGGTGGCCTGCCAGGGGCCGTTGTCGACCCGCCAGTGGAGCGTGGCCGCGCTGACGCTCTGGCCGACCAGCGGCGTGGCGGTGAGCGAGGCGGTGTAGGGGCCGAGCTCGTCCTGGGTGTCCGGCAGCGGCGTGTGGGCCAGGCTCATGCTGAGCGGACGCGCCAGCTCGGCCAGGGTCGCCAGCGCGCCCTGGGTGATCTGGGTGGCGAGCACGAAGTCGTTGGCCGACAGCCCCACGGTGTCGTTGCCGGTGTGGATGTAGGGGCTGTACTGCCCCAGGTCCTCGAACGGGAAGATCGCCGGGAAGCCGTTGCGGGTGAAGCTGCGGTGGTCGCTGGTGCCGCCGGACATCGAGCCGCTCTTGACGGTCAGCTGCGGCACGTAGGCGGCGTAGCAGTCCATCGAGAAGCTGTTCAAGGCCGGGTCGGTGTCGTTGAGCACGAAGTCGACGCTGCGGGTGTCGCCGGCGGCCCGGTAGGCGGTCATGTCGAGCTGCACCATGCCGACCACGTCGGCGCCGATGCTGGCCAGGTGCGAGGCGTAGGCGTCGGAGCCGACCAGCCCGAGCTCCTCGGCGGCGAAGGCGCAGAAGCGGATCGTGTAGGCGAAGTCCTGCTGGCTGAGGATGCGGGCGATCTCGATCACGCCGGCGGTGCCGGAGGCGTCGTCGTCGGCGCCGGGGGCGCTGGCGGTGCTGCCGGCGTAGTTGATCGAGTCGTAGTGGGCGCCGACGATCACGATCCTGGTGGGGTCGAGCTGGCCGGGCAGCTCGCCGATGACCACGTCGGCGTCGCCGTCGAAGCTGAACAGGCTGGTGCTGAGGCCGAAGCTGGCCAGCTCGGCCTGGATGTAGTTCTGGGCGCTGATCGAGCCCGGCTGTCCGTGGCGGCGGGTGCCGAAGGCGACCAGGTCGTTGACCCCGTTCTCGAGCTCGGTCTGGGAGACCTGCGCCACCCAGTTCTGGATCGATGGGTTGGGCGTGATCGCGCGGCCCAGGCCCGGGTTGAAGGGGACCGGCCGGATCGGCTGGCTCAGGCTGACGGCGCGGAAGGCGCCGTGGCAGCGGAAACCGGCGTTGAGGCCGGCCTTCAACGCCGCCGGCCCGAGCGCCCGCAGGCTGGCGCCGCCCGGCGCGGCCCACAGCTGGCGGCCGGCCGGGTGGGCGTGGGCTTCGCCGTGGGGCGTGACCACGACCAGGGTCTCGTCGGTGGCGAGGGCCTCGAGCGGGGTCATCGGGACGCCGACCTGGGCGGCCAGGGCGGCGTCGGCGCGGCCGAGCACCCAGCCGCCGATGTCCTCGTACATCTCGCCGGCGCGGATCAGCCGGTCGCGCAGGCGGGGTTGGAGGTCGTAATGGTAGACGGCGAGTTCGTCGCCGGTGGTGGCCTGGGGCAGGGCCTGGACGGGAGCCAGGCTCAGGGCGAGGAGGATCGAGAGCACGAGGATGCGGGCTGGAGGCTGCGTGCGGGCAGAAAGGGGAGCGGGGCGGGAGGTCGCCCTCCCGCCCCGCGAGCCGCTCACTGGATGGTGACCGTGAGCGCGTTGGAGTCGTACCACTGACCGCCGGAGCTGGCGGCGATCTCGAGGTAGAGCGTCATGCCGGAGGCCCCGGGGGGCACCGGCCCGCTGGTCCAGGCGCCGGCGCCGGCGGCGTCGGTGGTGCCGCTGGCCATCACCACGCTGGGCGCGCCGATGTCGAAGCTCTGGCCCTGGAAGATCTGGCCGTTGAGGTTGAAGCTGCGGGCCAGGTACCACGGCGAGCTGCCGGGGGCGCCGCTGAAGCTCCAGCTCATGGGCGAGCCGACCGTGCCGTTGGTGTCGCCGCTGAGGCTGATGGTGTTGGTGCCGCCCGGGACCGGGTCCAGGGTGATCAGCTCGAAGTCATCGATCGCCCAGCCGCCCAGCTCGAGGCCGGTGTCCGACTTCAGGGTGAAGCGGACCTCGACGCTCGGGTTGTTGTCGGCGATGTGGGAGATGTCGACCTCCTGCACGCTCCAGCCGGTGTCGAGGATGTGGCCGCTGCTCGGGTTGGCCCACACCTGGACGTTGTTGACCTTGATCGTGGCCTGGTCGTAGATGCCCTGCTCGACCGACAGCCAGCGCGCGAAGCGCAGCTTCACGCCGACCCGGCCGGTGCAGTCGATCGGCGGCGAGTCGAGCCGGTTCTGGACGCTGGCGGCGTAGAGGCCGTTGTAGCCCGAGGGGCCGAGGTCGTTGCCCCAGCACAGCGAGCCGGAGTAGGCCGCGGTCGGGTCCTGCCACGGGATGCCCCAGCTGTTGGTGCCGCCCTTGCCGGTCGGCGCCATCCGCATCCAGTCGTCCTGGGTGGCGATCTGGGTGTGGGTCCAGCCCTCGTCGGTCAGGCCCTCGAAGTCGTTGAAGTAGATCGTGCTGATCACGCCGACCACGAACTCGTGCTCGCCGACCCGCGGGTGGTCGACGGTGTTGCCGGCGCTGTCGTCGGCCTCGATGTGGTAGCTGACCCGGGCCGGGCTGACCTGGCCGGGGATGTCGCCGCTCCAGCTGGTGCCGGCGGTCGGGGCCATCGGCACCGTGACGGCGCTGCCGCCGTCGACCGAGTAGACCACCCGGGCGGCGGTGATGTTGGCGCCGATCCAGGAGCTGATGTCGGCGCTGACGGTGTACGGGCCGGCCTCGTTCTGGGTGTCCGGCAGCGGCGTGTGGACGATGTCGATCAGCTGCAGGTCCACGCCCGGGAAGCCCTGGTCGCGGAAGCCGCCGTCGATGTGGTCGTAGTTCGGCGTGCCGTTGTAGATGTTGCCGTCGTTGTCATCCAGGGTCAGCCAGTGGTCCTCGATGATCGGGTCGATGTTGCCGTCGTTGTAGGCGTTCATCCAGGTCACGAACAGGGTGTCCGCGACCAGGTCGCCGGCGGCGTTGCCGTGGGCCACGTTGAGCCGGTCGCGCACCTTCCACAGCGCGCCCATCAGGACCTCGCCGTCGGTGTGGACCTGGCCGTAGCAGCCGCTGCCGCAGTACTGGCGGGTGTTGAGGCCGGTGCGGATGTAGCCCGAGCCGGCGAAGTTCTCGCCCACGATCGGCGTGTCGTAGATGTACATCGCGAACACGTCGGCGTTGCCCTCGCCGAAGCCGTCTGCGCCGTTGAAGCTGCCGTAGAGGTCGTTGGCCCAGTGGCCCTCCTCGTGCGCGACCACCGTGCTGTAGGCGGTGTTGGCGCAGCCGCCGCCGGCGCTGTAGAAGTTGATCGAGCTGCCGTTGTAGTAGGCGTTGCAGGTCGAGCTGATGTTGACGTTGGCGACCACCGGGAAGTCGAAGTGGGTGTCGCTCGGGTCGATCCGCTTGATGTAGTCGCGGAAGTCCTGGATGCAGCGGTAGGCGTTGGCCTCGGCGGTGTCGCGGGCGGTGGTGCCCGGGTTCATGATCGCGTCGGCCGGCACGCCGGGGGCGTAGCTCTGGGTTAGGGTGTAGACCGAGCCGGAGCTCTCCTGGACGCGCGCGTAGGGCCCGCGGAACTGGAAGCTGAGGTCGACGTTGCCGGTGCCGCCGTAGGGGATCGTGAAGTCGCCGTTGGCGTCGGTGGTGGCGTTGCCGACCGCGCTCGTCACCGTCATGTGCTTCATGACGTGCTTCGTCTCCGGGTTGGAGGCGATGTCGGGCTTGGTGCCCGGCGAGGCCCAGGCCTCGACGTGGCCGCTCAGGTCCTGCTGGTGGTGGATCAGCTGGTCGTCGCCCAGGATCTCGCGCGCCCGGCTGTCGGCGGCGACGTAGACCCGGCGTCCGGCCGGGTTGCCCGGGGTGTCCTCGTGCAGCTCGACCGCCCAGGCCAGGCGCGGGGCGCGCACCTTGCCGGCGGCGTGGCCGTAGATCAGCAGCTCGGGCTCCTCGATGCGCGATGCGCGGCGCCCGTCCAGGCGGCCGAATTCCCGCTGGGCCGAGAGCACCGCCTCGTAGCGGCCGGCGACCGGCACGGTGTCGAAGCCGCCCAGGTCCGGCATGCCGGTGGTGTCCAGCGCCAGCAGCTCGCCGCCGCTGTTGTAGAGCGCGGTGGCCGAGCCGTGGTGGACCGGCACCCCGTCGACCTCGACGTCGAACTGCACCGCGACCTTGTCGCTGGTGCCGATGCGCGAGAGGTTCAGGTGCTTGACCCGGCGCGGGCTGAGGGTGCGGTCGTCGAGCCGGAACAGCTCGCGGGCGGCGTCGAAGGAGCTGCGGCCGAGCTCGAACCAGCTGGCGTCGCTCGTGGGGTGGTAGGGCGCCTCGACCCGGCTGCCGAACAGGAACTGGGCCGTTCCGGTGCTCGGGTCGGTGCGGAGGATCCAGTCCTCGCCATGCTCGGCCTTCCAGGCTTCGAGCGCCGCCGGCAGCGGCGAGGCGGGGGATTGGGGCTCCAGGTCTTGGAGCAGGGCGGGGGCCAGGAGGAGGGCCGGAAGGGCGACGATCGGGGTCACGAGGAACGGCTGGGTTGGGGTGGGTAGGGGGTCCTGGGGGGATCCTTGAGCCTACCGGGAGGGAACGGGGCCGTGGGTTCTCTCCTGGGACCCTCCCTTTCCAGCCCGTGGTTTAGGGAAATCCAGGGCTTATTTGGCTACAGGTCGCGGCGAACGAGGTCGATGGAGGCTAAACTTAGGCCGAACTCCGGCTCCACAAGCTGCGTCCCATTTGAACCGCTTCTGTGGACTTCACCCCACGATCGGTCGTCCCCTGACCACGATTCGGCTCCCATGCACCTCCGCTTCCTCACCCGCGCCCTGCTCCTCGTCACCCTCGGGCTGACGACCGCCTGCGCTCATGGTGGCTCCGGCCTCCTGGGCTCCCTCACCGGCGGCGGCACCAACGCGGCTTTCAAAACCAAGGACCTCGCGGGCGCTTGGACGGGCGTCCTGACCCCGATCCCGCCGCCGACCTCCTCGCCGCCCAACGGCAGCGCGGTGGACCCCTACCCCTTCTACGTCCGCTGCGACTCCGCCGGCATGCCCACCGACGGCGCCGACGCGCGCGGTTGGGACTGGGACCTGGCGATCGCCTCGACCCACGCGGCCGTCAACGGCCAGGGTGACCTCCTGATGGAGATGACCGGCTCGGGCGGCGTCAACGTCATGAAGTTCTTCGGCGCCATGGACAGCTCCAAGCTGATCCAGACCGGCACCTACACGATCAGCAAGCACCTGAACGTGATCGAGGAGGGCACCTACGTCCTGACCAAGTCGGGCGGCCCGGGCCACTTCTCGACCGCCGCTCAGCTCGAAGGCTCCTGGAGCGGCATCGCCTATCGCAAGCACAACGGCCGCTTCCGCGACTTCCTGCTCGACCTCGACTCTGCCGGCAGCGTGCTGGGCGGCGAGCTCGTGGGTGAGCACGTCTTCGACACGACCGGCCTGAACGACAACCTGTTCGACTTCGCGCTGCACGACACCGAGGTCGGCCGCATGGACAACGTGGTCATCCAGTCCACCGACGGCAGCACCCAGACGCTCCACTTCATGCTCGTCACCGAGGACGGCAGCATGATCGGCGGCCCGGGCACGGACTCGGTGCTCGGCACCGGCGTCATCCAGCTCGACAAGGTCGTGCCGACCGCGGACGGTTGATCCGCGGTCCGGGCCGCCCCGCGCGGGGCGGCCCGTCCATCCCCTCTCCTCCTCGACCCACCCCAGAACGGCACCAACCATGCTTTTGCGGCCCCTCTCTTGTCTCCTCGCGGCCACCGCCCTGTTCGCGGTGTCCTGCGGCGGCGGATCCAGCAGCTCCGCCTCCTCCTCCAAGGCCCCGGAGATCTTCCTCAACAGCGACCTGCAGGGAGACTACGTCGGCACCATGTCCGAGGAGTTCGGCTCGGATGTCACCTCCTACCTTCGCTGCGCGGAGAACGGCTACCCCTACGCGGGCGCCGACGGCCTGGGCCGGGACTGGGTCTCGGTCGTGCCCTACTCCTACGCGGTGGTGAAGCCGGACGGCGACATCTTCCTGTCCTACGTCGTCGACCACGAGGTCTTCTACCTCGAGGGCTCGATGACCCGGGCCGGCCTGTTGAGCGGCAACTACTGGGTGCTGTACGACGGCCTGCTGCAAGAGGAGGGCACCTTCGAGTTCGCGCGCTCCGCCGGCGCCGGACACTTCAGCCCGTTCGACCACCTGAAGGGCACCTGGACCGGCAGCTCCCGCAACGACGACGGCGACGAGGCCGTGATCGGGCTCGAGCTGGGCTCGGACGGCAGCCTGGTCAACGCCAGCCGCGGCGGGGTCGCCCTGGACCCGGCGCTGAGCAGCTCGGTGGTCGCCTTCGACGACACCACCCTCGGCCGCCTGGTGGCCTTCGACCTGGTGTTCCTCGATGGCAGCTCGGTGCAGGTCAGCTTCGCCCTGGTCAGCGCGGACGGCCAGGTCCTGGAGGGGCCTGCTCTGGATAGCGAGCACGGCGAGGTCCGCTTCCTGATGTTGCGAGACTGAGCCTGTCGTTCAGGGGAGAGCGCCGTCCCGGCTCCGCCGGGGCGGCGCTTCCCTCTTTTCTCCGGAGATCGGCTAGCATGGACCCATGCGCCTGCTTGCGATCTTCATCCCCTTGCTCGCCGTGACGCCGCTCTGGGCCCAGTCAGCCCGCGTCAGCGTGGACGCCGCCCCCGGTAGCGCCGAGGCCCTGCGCCTCGAGCTGGAAGGCTTCGTCTTCGAGGCGCAGCCGAGCCTGCCGGGCCGCGCCGAGATCATCCTGCCGCAGTCCGACCTGGCGCGCCTGGCCGGCTTCACCGACTACGAGCTGCTGGAGCTGTCGATGTCGCTGCGCGAGCGCATCGCCCGCGGAGGACGCGCGATCGACGGCCGCTTCTACGACTGGGGCGAGCTGAACCAGAAGATGCTCGACTTCGAGAACGCCTACCCGGCGATCGCCAAGCGGGTCGACGTCACCGCGCTGACCGGCACCGCGCCGACCCACGAGGGGCGCAACATCTACGCCCTCAAGGTCTCCGACGCGGTCGGCGCCGACGAGGACGAGGTCACGGTGCTCTACGTCGGCAACCACCACGCCCGCGAGATCGGCACGCCCCAGCACATGATCGATTGGATGGACCTCCTGTGCTCAAGCTACGGCAGCGACCCGAACATCACCGCGCTGATCGACCAGTACGAGATCTGGATCGCGCCGACCTGGAACCCCGACGGCCTCGAGCACGTGTGGGCGGTCGACGAGTGGTGGCGCAAGAACCGGCGCAACAACGGCGGCGGGACCTGGGGCGTGGACCTGAACCGCAACTACCCCTTCAAGTGGGCCCAGTGCGGCAGCTACTCCCACTCGGGCTCTTCCAACGTCTACGTCGGTCCCTCGCCGGGTTCGGAGCCCGAGACCCAGACCATGATGGAGCTGGCCCGGGCGCGCCGCTTCGCCAAGGTGATCGACATCCACCACTACGGCCAGGAGGTGTTGTACGGATACCCCTGCGGCCAGATCCCCAGCGCCGCCAACGACGAGCTGATCCGGATGCGCGACGTGCTCGCCAACGCCGCCAACTACGCGCACCGGCCGCCCAGCGCCAGCGGCGAGCACTACGAGTGGCAGTTCCATGAGATCGGTGGCCTCAGCTTCCTGATCGAGACCGACACGACCTTCTTCCCGAGCTGGAGCGGCTCGCGCTCCGAATACCTGCGGGTCGAGCCGGCCTACCTCGACATGCTCAAGGAGCCGATCCCGCTGTCCGGCCACGTCTACGACGCCAGCACCGGCCTGCCGATCATCGGCGCCTCCATCAACGCCTCCGGCGTCACCTACACCGAGGGCGAGACCCGCGAGAGCGGCGGCGCCTACGGCCGCTACCACATCTGGCTGCGCGACGGCACCTACGACTTCAGCGTCACCGCTCCCGGCTACGGCCTGGTCAGCCACCGCCTCACGCTCGGCTCCCAGCCGCTCGAGAAGGACATCTGGCTGTCGCCGCTGAGCGGACCCAATCTGTTCGTCGATGGCCTGCCGGAGGTCGGATCCGACATCCGCTTCTTCGTCCAGAACGCCTCGGCCTACCCCAACCACGACTTCTGGGTCCTGCTCAGCGCCAGCGGCGGCGGCCCGTGGTCGGCCGGGATCCCGGTGCCGGGGACTTCCCTGGTGCTGGATCTGGAGAAC
>CAZXTO010000042.1:0-14890 GCA_964643675.1 uncultured Planctomycetales bacterium | reverse complement strand
TTCCAGTCGCGGCCGTCGTGGGCCATCTCCACCGCGCTGAGCGGCGGGCCGGCGGCCTGGCTATCGAGCGCGGCTCCGAAGGGCAGGACGGTCTGACCGCTGACCGGGTCGACGAAGGCGCCCTCGGCGCGGCCGTCCCAGAACAGCCGCGGGGAGTAGAGCGCGTTGATCACCGGCCCCGCCTTGCGGTTGGTGACCTGCTCGCCGAGGCCGAACTGCGGGTCCGACTGGAGCTGGCCGTCCGGCAGGCGCCGGACCAGGCCGAAGGAGCCGAGCACGTCGTCGGGGGTGCCGAACTGGCCGTCCGGCCCCGGGTGACGCGATTGCAGCGGCCCGGTGCGCGGATCGGAGCCGCCCGCGGTCGGGAAGTGGCAGCTGCCGCAGGAGACCGTGTTCGAGGAGGACAGCTGCTCGTCCCAGAACAGCGCCATGCCGAGCAGGGCCTGACCGTCGGTGCCCGGGTTGCCGGGCGGCGGCGGCGGCGGGGTGAACCAGCCCTGCGGGGCGGCGGCGAGGAGGAGGACGGCGAGGGACATGGACCGTGGCGGAGGATCAGCGAGGCCCTCCCATCCCTCGATTCTCGCCCAGGTTCGGCGCCCGTGCGGTCATTTTCCTCCGCCGCGGCCGCGGATGCCGGCCGCTATTTGCGGAACACCAGCAGGTGGTTGAAGCCGCGCAGGAAGAAGTTGGTCTCCTCGGCGGCCTTGTGGAAATTGCCGCGCCCGAGGTCCTTGTTGCCGCGCTTGACCGCGATGTGGTCGACCGGCGCGAAGCGCTGGACCAGCTGGTAGACGAAGCGGGCGCCGATCGGCACGAAGGCGCCGCGGGTCCAGACGTCGCAGACGTAGATCCCCAGGTAGCGGTCGGGGCGCAGCACGCGCTCGATCTCGCCGAAGACCCGGTCCATGGCCTCGAAGTAGGGCTCCTCGCGCGCGTCCAGCTCGCCGATGCACTGCGGCTGGCCGGAGTAGCGCAGGTTGCGGCCGTAGGGCGGGTCGACGAAGACGAAGTCGGCCTTGCCGTCCTCGAGCGGCAGCTTGCGAGCGTCGGCGCGGAAGATGTCCTTGCGGGTCGGCTGCAGGTCGTAGCCCAGCGCGCGCCGGTCGAGCTCGCGGGCGACGTCGAGGGTGGTGCCGCTGCCGGCCATCGGGTCGATCACCAGCATGCCCGGCTCGGTGTAGCGCTGGAGCAGGTTCCAGATCACGTAGGCCGGGGTGGCGCCCTTGTAGTCATCGCTGCCCTGCTCGCGCTTGCCGTAGGTGCGCGAGTCGGATTCCCAGAAGGTGGTCGTCTGGATGCGAGGCGGCCGGGAGGGCATGCTCAGACGATGACCGGCTGGAGGTCGCAGCTCTCGCAGCGCCACGGCGCGACCTGGAAGCCGGACAGCTCGGCCTCGCGCACCAGGTACTCGTCGCGGTGCGGTTCGTCGCGGCAGTAATCGGTGCTCAGGTACTTCTTGTTGCAGTCGGCGAAGACGGTCGCGACCTGGGCGCCGTCGCCGATCGCGAGCGCCGCCTGCAGCGCGCCGAGGAAGTTGGCGCCGGAGCTGATGCCGACCGCCAGGCCGAGCTCGGAGGCCAGGCGCTGGGCCATGAGGATGGCGTCGCCGTCCCAGACGTCGATGATGTCGTCGAGCTGGGTGAGGTCGACGATGCTCGGGATGAACTCGTCGCTGATGCCCTGGATGCGGTGCTTGCCGACCTTGCAGCCGGTGCGCATGGTGGGCGAGTTGGCCGGCTCCAGCGGGTGCACCCGGGCGCTGGGCAGCGCCTGGCGCAGGTAGCGGCCGACGCCCATCACGGTGCCGCCGGTGCCCACGCCGGCGACGAAGGCGTCCGGTTCGACGCCCTTGCCGCGCATCTGGGCCAGCAGCTCGGGGCCGGTGCCGGTGGCGTGGGCCTCGACGTTCGCCTCGTTGTCGAACTGCTGCGGCAGGAAGACGCGGCCCTGCTCCTCGGCGTAATCCCGGGCGAGGCTGATGCTGCCGAGGAAGCCGCCTTCGTCGGCGGAGACCGGCACCACCTGGGCGCCGAGGCTGCGGATCACCTGGACCCGCTCGACGCTCATCCAGTCCGGCATGTAGATCCGCACCGGGTGGCCGAGGGCGCGGCCGATGGCGGCGAAGGAGATGCCGGTGTTGCCGGAGGTGGCCTCGGCGATGAGGTCGCCGGGCTGGATCGCGCCGGTCCGATAGGCGGTCTTGAGGATGTGCAGGGCCATCCGGTCCTTGATCGAGCCGGTCAGGTTGGCGCTCTCCTGCTTGGCCCAGATCGTGCAGCTGCGGCCGCGGACCTGAACCGGGAGCCGCAGCAAGGAGGTGCGGCCGATCAGCTGATCCAGCGCCTGGAAGCGCTCGTCGACCGACATCGAGCTCGGGGGGACGGTGGTGCTCACGGGGATTCCTAAGCTGCGCGGGCTGCCCTGGATAGGCCAGGAACGGAAAGCGGGCCGCGCCCGAAGGCGCGGCCCGTTGATCTGGTGCCGGGAACAGGGGTCGAACCTGCACGGGGTTTTAACCCCACATGGCCCTCAACCATGCGCGTCTGCCAATTCCGCCATCCCGGCTAGGGGGCGAGATTCTAGCGTGCCATTTCGGGGTCAGACATCCATTTTTTGGTGCCGTTCGGCCCCGGGGGAGGTCCTGGGGGCGTCCTGGGAGCGGGAGCCCAGAGCCTCCGGGCGGCCCCGGCACCTCGGCCGGCGGCCTGAGCTGATCGGAATCGGGAGCCGCCTCCGCCGAAATCGATGTCTGACCCCGAATTAATCGATGTCTGACCCCGAAAGATTCAGGTCGCCGGAGACGATCAGGCTGGCGTTTCGGAGGCTCAGCTCGAGGGAGGCGGAGAACCAGTCCAGGGCCTGGGAGGGCAGGAAGGAGCGTTTGGCCTGTTGGATCAGCCGGTCCTGGCGGTTGGCCCATTCCGGCTCCAGGCGCTCGATCATGGCGTCGTCGACCACGGCGTCGAGCTGGTTCTGCTGGGCCTGATTGAGCTGGGCGATGCCGGGGAACAAGAAATCCCGCTGCTCACGCTCCACCTCGGGCCGCAGCCGGGCGGCGAGCTCGTAGGACTCGTCCCGGAACAGCTGGCGGGCCACCTCGACCGCGAATTCGTCCGACCAGGCCTTGGCCTGGATCGGGTCGAAGTAGAGGAACAGGTTGGCGCCGCGCTGGAGCAGCCCGGTGGCGTGCTGAAAGCCCTCGACCTGGGCCAGCTTCTCCCGCGCTGCCCGCGGGTCGGTGTCGGCCAGGAAGGCGGTGTCCTCGACGTGCCGCAGGTACTTGAAGGAATTGCTGATCAGCACGTACTGGCGCCGGCCGACCGACAGCCGGTGCAGCACGATCTCGCCGGTGCCCGGGATCAGCGGCGTGGCGAAGGAGATCGCGTTCTCGCCGCCGCCGACCGGCACCGAGGTCACCGCCGGCGCCTCCTGCCCGGAGAACATCAGCGAGATCTTGCTGCGGAAGAACTCCTCCAGCTCCTGATAGGCGGCCTCGCTCTTCGGACGGCCGATCAGGATGAAGACCGGCGCCGGGTAGTCATCGTGCTCGACCTCGAGCCCCTCCATCGCCGGGTAGTCGTCCTGCCGCAGGCCCAGGTAGAGCCCGCTCTGGAAGCTCTCCGAGATGTCGCCGAGCAGGTGCGCCAGTCCCTGGTACTGCCCAGAATTGATCAGGGACTCGTCGATCAGCTGGCGCAGATCAGCCGGGATCACCACCGACAGCTCCTTCAGCACCCTTCCGGGGTTGCCGGCCACGCCCAGGAACAGGAAGGAGTCCGACGGCACCATGCCGGCGTAATCGCCCAGGGTCTTGGCGCTCAGCGAGTTGCTCTCGGCCCAGCCGCGCTGGAAGGCGGTCAGCCGCGAGCGGTCGATCTCACCCGAGAAGCGCCCCTCGAAGCGCTCGCCCGGCTTCCAATAACCGGCCAGGTAGCGCAGCAGGTCGGTGTTGAAGAACACTGACAAGGCCAACGGCACCAGGTCCCCCGGCTGCGGATCGGGCCAGGTCCCGAGCTCCCGCCGGATCGGATCCCAACGCATGAACACCTCGACCGGCTGGTCGCCCGGCGCCAGATAGGCCTCGACGTTGTCGTGGAAGACCGACGCCCGCGCCAGCGAGTTCTCCCCTCCCTGCAGGTCGAGCTGCCGCGCGCGCTGGATCCACTCCTGGCTGCTGGCCAGCAGCACCACGTCCCGGATCCGCGACAGGTAGGCGTCCTGGAAGCCGAAGGGCGCGAACTGCGGCAGACGATAGGTGTCGTCGCCGAGGTCCTCGATGCCCAGCGACTCCGGCAGCTTGGAGCGCATGAAGTCGTAGCCGAGCATCGACACGCCGGCCTTGATCTTGAAGGACACCCGCAGCATCAGCATGCCGTCGAAGCTGGCGTCGAGCGAGGGCTGGCCGTTGCCCGCCAGCGCCACCTCCCGCAGCAGGTCGGCCTCCAGGCTCAGACCCGGCGGCAGCGTCCCCTGGGTGCTGCCGAGCCGCTCCACGATCTCGGCAACGCCCATGCTCTGATCCCACTCCGCCAGCAGGCCGGAGGCCGCCATCTCGGCGTGGACCGAGGTGCCCTCGAACTCCTTCCAGACCTTCGGCACCGGGAAGCTCTCGAAGCGCTCGCCGGCCCCCTTCCACCGGATGAAGTACTCCGCCTCGCGGGGCACCACCTCGGCCGAGTCCGCCAGCGGATCCTCGAAGGGGTTGAAGAAGAAGGTGATGAAGAGGAAGTACAGGACCACCACCAGCGCGAAGAGGCTGGTGAGGATCCACAGGAACTTCCGGCTGGTGAGGAACTCACGCAGCCGATCCTTGAAGCCGAGTTCGACCATGGCGCACTATTTTGGACGCTCCTCGGCTAGAATCCCGTCCCCTTTTGAGCCACGCCGTGCCCGAGACCACCTCCCCCTTGTCTCTCTCCGCCCGGGCGGCCTCGCTGCAGCCCTCCGCCACCCTCGCCATGGTGGCCCGAGTCGCCCAGCTCCGCTCCGAGGGCGTCGAAGTCCTCAGCCTCACCGCCGGGGAGCCCGATTTCGGCCCCCCCAAGGCCGCCGAGCGAGCCGGCATCGAGGCCATCCAGGCCGGAAAGGGCCGCTACACCGCCGGGGCCGGCATGATGGAGCTGCGGGCGGCCGCGGCCGAGCAGATCCGGCACGAGATCGGGGTCGATTACGCCCCGGAAGAGGTCATCGTGACCACCGGCGGCAAGCTCGGCATCAACCAGGCCCTGCTGGCCCTGGTCGATCCGGGGGCCCGGGTCCTGATCCCCACGCCCTGCTGGACCTCCTACCCCGAGATGGTGCGGATCGCCGGCGGCGAGCCGGTCATGATCCCCTGCGGCCCGGACCACCTGCCGCGGCTCGAGGACCTCGAGGCCGCTTCCCCGGGCGCCTGCGCCCTGCTCCTCAACACGCCCTGCAACCCGACCGGCGCGGTCTACCCGGCCGAGCTGTGCGCCAGGATCGGGGATTGGGCCCAGGAGAAGGGCATCGTCGTGATCAGCGACGAGATCTACGCCGCCCTGACCTATCACGGCGCCCGCCACGTCTCCCCCATCGCCGCCTCCCCCGGCCTGCGTGAGCAGGCGGTCTGGATCGGCGGGATGAGCAAGGCCTACGCCATGACCGGCTGGCGTATGGGCTTCCTGGCCGCGCCGCGCCCGCTGGCCAAGGCGGTCTCGGGACTGCAGAGCCAGCTCGCCTCCAGCCCCAACGCGATCTCCCAGATCGCCAGCCTGGCCGCGCTGGAGGAGGGCGGCGAGGAACGCGAGGCGATGCGGCAGGCCTTCGAGCGGCGCTGCAAGCTGGTCTCCGACCGCCTGCGGGAGATGCCCGGGATCGAGTGCCCGGTGCCGCAGGGCGCCTTCTACGCCTTCCCGAGCGTGGCGGCGCACTTCGGCAAGACCGACCCCGCCACCGGCCGCACGATCCGCAGCGGCGACGACTTCGGCGAGGTCCTGCTCGAGGCCGACCACATCGGGGTGATCGGCGGCAGCGCCTTCGGCGCCCCCGACAACTTCCGGCTGTCCTTCGCCGCCGCCGAAGAGGTGCTGGTCGAAGCCCTCGAGCGCATCGGCAACCGCCTGGCCGCGCTGGGCTGAGCCGGCAGCGCGGCTCCGCGCTCGGAGCGCCGTGGGGCCGAGGTTGCCTGGAGCCTCGGGGGTCGCCGGCGGATCAGCCGGTCGCGCCGCGGCCCCAGTCCGGATCGCCGGCGCTGCTGGCCTGCAGGGCCTCGGCCATCTCGTAGGCGCTGCCGAAGCGCTGGTTCGGGTCCAGCTCCAAGGCCTTCAACACCACCGCTTCCAGGCTCCGGTCGACCGAGGGCCGGAAATGGCGGATCGGCCGCGGCCGCCGGTCGAAGAAGACCTTGTCCTCCGAGGGCGTGCGCAGGACGGGGTAGGGCAGGGTGCCCGCCAGGCAGCGGTAGAGCACCACGCCGAGGCTGAAGAGGTCCGACCGGGGCCCGACCGGCCCCCCCCACTCCTCCTCCGGCGACAGGTAGCCGCGCAGGCAGGTGACCCCCACCGGGGAGGCCACCGCTCCGATCCAGAAATCGAAGATCCGGGCCTTGCCGTCGTGCCCGATGCCGACGTTGCCCGGCCACAGCGCCCGATGCAGCAGCCCCAGCTCGTGGCAGTGGCCGAGGGCGCGGGCGATCTGCCAGCCCCAGGCGTCGACCACCTGGCTCCAATCCCGCCCGGGCCGCGTGTGGATCGCGCCCTGGTCCTGCCGCAGCAGCTGGTCCAGGCGATGGCCGGACACGAACTCGCGCACCAGGTAGCGGAACGGGCCTTCCTCGCCGACCCGATGGATCCGCACCACTCCGGGGTGCCGGACCCGGCTCAAGGCCTCGGCCAGGTTCCGGTCCTCGGGGCGGAGCTCCTCCCCGCAGGCCAGGACCGGGTGCAGGATCTTGACCGCCACGGGGCGGTCCCGGTCGGTCTCGAAGGCCTGCCAGAGGGTGCCCAGGAAGCCGCGCTCCAGGACTCGCTCCAGCACGCATCCAGACAGGACCATGCCCGGTCGCGGCCGGGCCCAGGGCTCATTTCGCTCAGCGGGTTCCATCGAGGTCCTCCTGCCAAGGAAGCGAGCCCGGTGGGGAACCCGGCCACGGTCCGCCAGAACGGACGGTGAGCATCGTCGGTCGAGTCAAGGCTGTTTCCTTCGCTTCGTTCCGGGGGCTCCCTCCTTAGACCCCTCAAAAGCGCCGGTGGCCCCTCCTTTGGACGGGAAATTGAAAAAGCGCCGGGCGGATTCCTGGAACCCTCCGGCGCTCGGCTTCGTCGGCCGTCGGCTCAGTCGACGAAGGGGTAGCCGCGGTTCTCGATCGTCACGACCCAGCCGCTGGCGGCGCCCGGCTGGCCGATCAGCTTGCTCAGATCCGGGCAGGCGACGGTATGGCGGCCGCGGTCGAGGGCCATCATCCGATCGAGGTCGCGCAGGTAGAAGTCGATCACCAGGCGGTCCTCCTTGTTGGCGACCGCGCAGACGTCGAGCTCCTCCTTGGCCTTGGCCTCCAGACCGTTCACGCTCAGGCCTTCGGCGTCGGCCTCCAGCTCGATCTCGTGGTGGTGGAAGGCGAGCTTGATGCTGGCCTTGCGCAAAGAGCTCAACATCTTGTCGGACTTGAGCTTAGGCTCGTGGAAGAGCCACACGATCCCCTCGCGGTAGTCCTGGTGGCTGGCCCAGACGTACTTCTGGCTGCGCTCGAACTCCCGCAGCTGGGCCTTCAGGGTGGAACCCGACACCCGGCCGACGGCGCCCATCGCGGTCGCGCGCAGCTCGGTGAGCGTGTAGCCCTCCTTCTTCATCGGCCGCAGCAGCTTCTTCCGCAGGGTCTTGAACTCCTCGGTGGTGCGCAGGGCCCAGACGCGCTGCCCCTTGTCAGTCATGCTCCGGACCGGCGAGCCGATGACGTTGAGGCCGAATTCCTCGGCCAGGCGGTCGCGCAGCTGCAGCTCGACGTCGTTCGAGTAGTCGCCCTCGATGCCGACGAAGATCAGCGCCTCTTGGGACTCGATCGGCACCTTGTTCGGGCCACCGAACTGAGGTGCAGCGGGCACGGGCCCGTTCAACCCCAGCCAACACAGCGGCAGGGAAAGCAAGGTGGTCAGAAGGCTCAAGGCGTACTCCGGAGGATCTCGGCGGAGAGGGGGGTTCCTAGGGAGATCTTTCTGGCCCCTCGGTATCGGGGCCGCTGACGTCAGGTAAGGCGCGACATCTTAGATGGGGAGCGGGAAGCCGTTTCCTGAAAACTCCCGATCAACCCGGCAGGGAGGCGCCGGATTCCGCCTGCAGGAGGTTGACAGCTCCCGGAAACTCCTCTACGCAGAGCTCGCGAACGGCCTGGAGCGCACGCGGATCTTCCGTCAGGGCAAGGACATAGAACTTCCAGAGTCGTTGGTAGGACTGCTCCAGGTCGCCCAGCCGCGGGATCTCCTGCTTGTGCTCGCTGAGCGGGTGGAGTTCCTCCATGCCCGGCCAGCGCACCAGCAGCCGCGCCGACTTGAGCTGCATGTGCCCGGCCGGGCAGTACAGCAGCACCGGAACGTCCTTGCCGACCGCGAAGCGTACCGCCTCGCCCATGCGCTCCTCGACCCGGCGCCGCTCTCCAGCACTGCCGGCGCCGAAGAAGCGCTCGATCAGGTCACCCTGGACCATGCGGTTGGCATAGACCGGGTAGACCGCGGCCCGCTTGGGCAGCCGGCGGCTCTGGTAGGCCTCGACGAAGGTCTGCAGGCGCTGGCGCTGGCCCGGGTCGGGGATCCGCGCGCGCGACAGCCGCTCCATCAGGCCGGCGTCGGTGCTGCGCTGGAGTTGCTCGAAGCTCACCGCCTTCTCCAGCAGGGCGATCTCGACCGCCTTGGCCACCAAGGCCCCGGAGCTGATCTTGGCGTGGTGGTAGTAGACCCGCTCGCTGAAGTAGTAGCGGGCCTCGAGGCAGCGCACGACCTCGCTCAGCAAGGCCTCCTTCAGGTAGCCGCGGCTGACCAGGTCGACGTAGAGCCGCTGGGTCATGCGCTCGACCTTGAACATGCCGAAGATGCGCGGGTCGTAGGTCAGCTTGAGGCCGGTGAAGAGCGCGTCCCGGCTCAGGTAGTCGAGCATGTCGGCGTCGATGGTGCCGCTGACCAGGCCGCGCCAGTGCTCCGGCGGCCGGTGGGCCTCGGCGACGGCCTCGGGCGCCAGCACGCCGAGCACCTCCTGGCGCACGCCGCTGCGCTTCAGCACCTTGCCGAGCTCGGTGGCGTCGCTGAACAGGGCCTCGAAGCGCTCCGGCACGTCGTGGCGCGGCAGCAGCCCGGTCTGGTCCTCGATGTTGTGGCCGAAGGGCAGGTGGGTGGCGTCGTGGACCAAGGCCGCGAGCCGGATCACCCGCTCCTCGTGCTCGTCGAAGCCGCCGTAGGCAGGCCCCTCGCGGTCGCGCACGGTGTTGATCGCCGTGATCATCCGGCTGGCGAGGTGAGCGGTGCCGACCGAGTGCTCGAAGCGCGAGTGCTGGGCGCCCGGGTAGACCAGGTAGGCCGTGCCGAGCTGGCGCACGTTGCGCAGCCGCTGCATCTCGGGCGTGTCGAGGACCTGGATCTCCTCGGCGGTGAGCGGGATGTCCTCGTGGATCGGGTCCCGCAGGATCGAATCGAAACGCAGCATCACTTCCTTCCCTTGCGACGCCGGGGAGTCGGCGCCCCTTCTTGCTCCTGGTGGCGCCGCGCGGCGGCCACCAACTCATCGCGCTCGGCCCGACTCAGCGGCCGGATGCCCCCGCGCTTGACCCCCTTCACGCCCAGCTCGCCGATCCGCACCCGCTTCAGGTTCTTCACCTTGAAGCCGACCCGGGCCAGCAGGCGCCGCACCTCGCGGTTGCGCCCCTCCTGCATGGTGATCTCGATGGTGGTGTGGGCGGGGCTGCGGTGCGAGATCCGCACCCTCTCCGGCACCACCTTGCCGTCGGCGATCCAGACCCCGCCGCGCAGCTCGCCGACCGCCTCGGCCGGCACGTGCCCGGGCACCTGCACCAGGTAGGTCTTGGCCACGCCGTACCGCGGGTGCGCGATCAGGTTGGCGAAGTCGCCGTCGTTGGTCAGCAGGATCAGGCCCTCGGAGTCCTCGTCGAGGCGGCCCACGGTGTAGACCCGGCCGGCCACCAGCGGCGCCACCAGGTCGCTGACCCGGGTCCGGGTCTCGCGCGGATCGTCGGTGCAGATCACGCCCTTCGGCTTGTAGAACAGGTAATAGAGCCGGCGCACCTCCTTGATCGGGCGCCCCTCGACCTTGACCTGGTCCCCCTCCTGCACCCGGTAGCCGGGCTCCATCAGGATCTTGCCGTTGACCTCGACCGCGCCCTCCTGGATCAGGGCGTCGCACTTGCGCCGCGAAGCCACGCCGCGCTCGGCCAGCCAGCGGTTGAGCCGCACCCCGTCCGGGTTCTGGTCAGCTACCCCCTCGGCGGCGCCGCCGGCGGCGGCCATGGCGCCGTGCGCGCGGCGCCGCTGGGCGTCGGTGGTGCGGGCGTGCCCCTTGCCGGGGTGGCCGGTGGCGTGCTTGCGGCGCGGCTTGTTGGCGCGCTTGCGGGCCGGCTTGCCAGGGCGTCCTTTGCTCACAGTGCGGTCGCCTCGATCAGCTCGAGGCCCTCCGGGGCGGGTTCGATCAGGATCGGTCCGACGTTGGCCGGGACCAGGAAGACCTCGCCGAAGCGGAGGTCGCGGCGCGGGAACTCGCCCGCCGGGTCGCTGATCCGGCCGGCGCCACGCGCCACGGTCATCGCATAGGCGTAGCTGCGCTGGCGGAACAGGTGGGCCACCTTCAGGCGCAGCGCCCGCACCAGGAAGGCCTCGCACTGCACCAGCAAGGCGGCCTCGTTGCCGTTCTCGGTGGCGCGGTAGTGCGGGGCGAAGGGCGCCGCCAGCGGGGTGTCGAAGTCGAGCACCGGCAGCGCCTGCTCCAGGTGCAGCGGACGCGGCTGGCCGTCGAGGCCGAGGCGGTCCCAGTCGTACATCCGGTAGGTGGTGTCGCTGGTCTGCTGGACCTCGATCAGGCGCACCCCGGCGCGGATCGCGTGGGGCTGGCCCGGCGGCACGAACAGGAACTCCCCCGGGCGGGCCGGGAACTCGCGCAGCTTGCCGACCGCCGCCGCGCCGCCGGCGACGGCTTCGAAGGCGGCGCGGTCGACGCCCTCCTCGAATCCGCAGTAGACCGAGGCCTCGGGCGCGCAGCCATCGAGGAAGGTCCAGCACTCGGTCTTGCCGGCGCCGTCGGGGGCCAGCGGGCCATCCGGCGGGTGGACCTGCAGCGACAGGTCGGCGCTGGTCTCGAGGAACTTGATCAGCAAGGGAAAGCGGCCGTCCCCGATCGGCTTCGAGCGACCGAGCAACTTGCGACCGTGCTCCACCATCAGCTGGCGGAGGCTGTAACCATCGCACAGACCGCCGCGGATCCTCGACTCGCTGCCGGGCACGTCGCTCAGCTCCCAGGTCTCGCCGAGCGGCCCCTCGAAGGGCGGCTTCCAGGCCAGGTCCTCGGCCAGCCGCCGACCGCCCCAGACGGTCTGCTTGCCGATCCGCTCGAAAAACAGCGGTTCGCGAGGCAGGGAAGGGGTCTCCACGGCCCAACAGTCTACCGCCGCGATGACGGCCGGCCGCTCACCAGAGACGCCAGCGGAGCCGCTTGCGGCGCCTCCGCGCGGCGGGCTTGCGCTTCACCCGCAGGCCGCTGACGTCGAGGTCGTGGGTGGCCTTGGTGCTCTCCCCCGCCAGCCGCATGTAGGCCTTCCAGACCCGCCCATGGGGGGCTTCATCGGGCCCGTAGAGGCGCCGCACCACCAGGTGAGCGGCCTCGTGGATGAGGACGTGGCGGACCTGGTCCGGGTGGCGGGCGAGCAGCCGCGGGTTCAGCTCCAGGACCAGCTCGTCGAGCAAGGCGCGACCGATGGTGGTGCGGAGCCGCGGGTTCCAGTGGATCCGGATCGCCGCCCGCAGGTCGATCACCTGCCACAGCTCGAGCACCGGGTCGAGCTCCTCCTTGAGCCGCACCGGCGGCCAGGCCTCGTACAGGGCTTCCAGCGCGGCGGCTTCGGTGGCGGCGTCCGGGGCGGACATGGGCCCATGATCCGCGGCGCGGCGCCCGCCGGTCAATGCCCTGGGCGCCCCGCCGCTCCCCCGACGGCGAGGTCTGGGTTAAGGTGGAGACCTACCGTTCCAGGGGGGAGCCATGCTCTCGACTCTATTGTTGACCTTCCTCGCCTCCGCCCCGCAGGAGGCGTTCCCCGCCAAGGCCCCGACCCCCGAGGCCGATCCCCACATCGCCTTCCAGGCCGAGTCCGCCGGGGGCTTGCGCTACCTCTGGTGGCTGCCGGAGGGATACGACGGCGCCACCCCCACCAACCTGACGGTGATCCTGCACGGCACCGGGCTGGACTACCGCTGGGGCGCCTGGAACAACAAGCCCGGTCTGTTCCGGCCGCACAACATCGTGGTCTCGGTCGACGGGCCTTCGCCGGGCTCGGGGAACACGCGCTTGTTCCTGGGCGAGCAGGAGGACGCCGAGCAGTTCCGCGCCTTCCTCGACGAGCTGCGCCAGCAATTCGCGGTACAGGACATCTACCTCTACGGGCACTCCCAGGGCGGTTTCTTCGTCATCTACTACGCCGGCGAGTTCCCGGAGACGGTGGCCGGCGTGGTGGCGCACGCCTCCGGCGCCTGGAACTGGACCAACATGTCCAAGGGGCTGCGCAAGGTCGCGGTGGCCTTCATGCACGGCACCGCCGATCCTGTGGTCCCCTACCGCCAGAGCACCGGCAGCCGCGGTTACTTCGCCGAGGCCGGATTCGACCTCACCCACGTCCGCCGGCTCATCAAGTACAACCACTGGCCGAACGCGGTGCGGGCCAACGAGGCGCTGGGTTGGTGCGAAGGCATGACCACCGAGGACCCGGCGCTGGCGCTGGAGATCGCCGCCGAGATGCTGCGGCTCAAGGGCAACGACGAGTACCAGTGGCAGACCGTGCCCAGCTTCAGCGGCGCCCACGAGGTGCTGCGGCGCTTCACCAAGAAGGGTCACCAGCCCTTCCGCAAGGCCGCGAGCCGCGAGCAGACCGAGCGGGCCGAGCGCTGGCTGGAGCAGATCGAGGAGCACGCCGAGCTGCACGTGGCCAGGCTGAAGGAGTCGGTGCCGAAGCGCATGACCCTGGACGGCGGCCCCTGGCTCGGCCACCTGATCTCGGTGCGGGAGGACTTCCGCGGCGTCAAGCCGGTCGAGACCTACGTCAAGAAGCTCGGCTTCGACAAGACCCTGCGCAAGCACGAGGAGGCCGCCAACCAGCTGATCAGCGGCTGGTACGCCGACGGCGCCAACGCCCGCAAGCAGTTCCAGACCGTGGTCGAGCTGCTCGGCGAGGCCTACCTGTTCGAGGGCTTCCCCCACGACATGGCCTCGAACATGAAGGACTGGCACCGCGACGCCAGCATGCTCGTGATCCCCTCCGAGGCGCTCGACCGGTACCAGGTCTTCGAGGATTGGAGCGCCGGCTGGAAGAGCGGCCTCGACGAGTACGAGGAGCTGTGGCGGCGCTGGAAGGGGGTGGCGGCCGACTGAGCGCGGCCCCGTCGCGGGGGGCGGAGGGCCTCAGGCGGGTTCGGCCCCGTCGGGGGCCGCGGGCGCGTGCCACCAATACAGCGAGGTCGAGCCGTAGTCGCGCTGCTCGATGCCGGGTAGCCGGTCTCGCTCGGCCTCGGTCAGGATGCCCTTCGGGGTGTGGACCACCGCCGCGCCGCCAGGCGGCAGCTCGGCCGCCAGGTCGCAGAACAGCTGCCACACCTCGGCCCGGCCGCGGCCGCGGAAGGCGGCGTAGGGCGGGTCGAAGAAGACCAGCTCGGGCGGCGCCGGCTCGGTGGCCAGGAAGGCGCGGGCGTCCAGCTTCTGGACCTCGACCCGGTCCTCGTAACCCAGCACCCGGGCGCTCTCGAGCAGCTGCCGGGCCGCCTTCGGGTGGCGCTCGACCGCCACCACCTCCCCCGCCCCGCGCGACAGGGCCTCGAAGCCGAGGATGCCGGAGCCGGCGTAGACGTCCCAGACCCGCGCCCCGGGCAGCAGGTGGCGCAGGTGGTCCATCATCGCCTGCCGCGCCCGCTCGACCAGCGGGCGGGTGGCGCGGACCTCGGGGACCGGGAGTTTCCGGCCGCGGTGCTCTCCGGCGGTGATGCGCAGCACGGTGCGTAGAATAAGCGGCCGATGCCCCGGCTCCACGTCAACATCGATCACGTCGCCACCGTGCGCCAGGCGCGCAAGGAGCGCAACCCCGACCCCGTCACCGCCGCGCTGATCTGCGAGCTGGCCGGCGCCAACGGCATCACCGTGCACCTGCGCGAGGACCGGCGCCACATCCAGGACCGCGACGTGCGGCTGCTGCGGGAGACGGTGAAGACCTTCCTCAACCTCGAGATGGCGCTCACCGAGGAGATGGTCGGGATCGCCCTCGAGACCATGCCCGACGCGGTCTGCATCGTGCCCGAGAAGCGGCAGGAGCTGACCACCGAGGGCGGCCTGGACGCCGCCGCTGCCGCCCGCAAGCTGGAGCAGCAGCTGCAGCGCCTGCACGAGGCCGGCGTCGTCAGCAGCATCTTCGTCGACCCGCTGCCGGAGCCGATCGAGGCCTGCGCCAAGGCCGGCGCCCAGTACGTCGAGCTGCACACCGGCGCCTACGCCAACGCCCGCGGCGGCCAGCGCGAGGCCGAGCTGCAGCGGCTCCAGACCGCGGCGCGCTACGCCCACGAGCTCGGCCTGCGGGTCAACGCCGGCCACGGGCTGGACTACGACAACGTGCAGCCGGTAGCGGCGCTGCCCTTCGTCGAGGAGCTGAACATCGGCCACGCGATCGTGGCCCGGGCGGTGCTGGTCG
>CAZXTO010000041.1:0-15118 GCA_964643675.1 uncultured Planctomycetales bacterium | reverse complement strand
ATGATCCTCACCATGCTTCTCATGCGGGTCCGCTTCTTCCCCTTCTTGGCGGCTGCGACCGCCCTGCTCTTGAGCGCGGCCTCCGCCCAGGAGTCGGCGCCGGAGTCGCCGGAGCCGCCGGAGCCGCTGCGGGTGCTGTTCCTCGGCAACAGCTACACCGAACAGAACCGCCTGCCCGCGGTGGTCCGGGCGCTGGCCGCTTCGGCCCGGATCCCGGTCGAGCTCGAGGTGGAGAGCCGGACGCCGGGGGGCTTCAGCTTCGAGCGTCACTGGATCGAGGGCCGGTCGGTGGACCGGATCCGCGAGGGGGGGTGGCAGGTCGTCGTGCTGCAGGAGCAGAGTCGGATCCCGGTGGACGACCCCCTGCTGATGTTGCGCAACGGCAAGAAGCTGGTCGCCGAGGTGCGCAAGGCCGGCGCGCGGCCGCTCTTGTTCCAGACCTGGGCCCGGCGCGACCAACCGGAGATGATCGAAGGCCTCGAGCAGGCCTACCGCGGGCTCGGCGAGCAGAGCGACGCCCAGGTGGCGCCGGTGGGGCTGGCCTGGCGCGACGCCCTGGCCGAGAAGCCGCACGTCGGCCTGCACCGGGAGGACGGCTCCCACCCGAACGCCCGCGGCACCTACCTGGCCGCCTGCGTCCTGCTCGGCTGGATCGCCGAGGTCGACCCGCGCAGCCTCGGAGAAGTCGGGCGGCGGGAGTTGGTGCCGGAGGAGATCGAGTTCCTGCACCGGATCGCCAGCCGCCACGTGCCGGAGGCCGCGCGGCTGCCGATGGCGCGCGGACTCCACGCTGCGCGGGTCACCGCCGACCGGGTCGGCTTGCGGTGGGAGAAGGCGGAGCGGCGGCCGAGCGCGTGGCGAGTCCAGCGGCGGCTGGCGGTGTCCGAGTCGGAGGAGCCAGAGGATGCGGGCGAAGCGGGCGAAGCGGGCGATGCGGACGAGGTGGGCTCTTCCGACGACGGCTTCCGCACCCTCGCCCAACTCAAGGGCAGCAGCACCAGCTGGACCGACAAGGAGGTCGAGGCCGGGACTGGGTACGAGTACCGCGTCTGGCCGGTGTTCGAGGAGAAGAAGCTGGCCTTGAAGGCGGGCGGCGCGCCCCGCGTGCTCGAACTCAGCATCGGGCGGCACCAACAGCTGGTGTTGACGGCGCGCGGGGCGTCGCTGGTTTGGCGCTACCGCGGCCAGGAGTTCGAGCTGGATGACGGCGTGTCCCACGCGGTGCCGGTCGCGGCCAAGGCCGCCGACTTCCGGGCGGAAGCCGCTGCGGTCGAGCACCGGTGCACCGCCCTGGCCAGCCTGCTGCCGGCGCCCGATCGTCTGGCGGCGATCCCGCCGCTGCGGGTGCTCACCCTCGCTCGCTGAGCCTCCTGCTTCCTTCGCTTCGCCTGGCGCCGCGCCGCGCCGCGCCCTCAGCCGTCGAGGCGCTGGATCTGCACCGCGCGGAAACGGACCGGGTCGTTGTGGCCAGCGAAGCCGAAGTGGCCGCGGGTGCGGGTGCGGCCCGGGTGCTCGCGGCCGCTCATCGGCTCCTCGATGGCGCCGAGGTCGGCGTCGAGGATGATGCTGCCGTTGAGCTCGACCAGGATGCGGGAGCCCTGCACCGTGACCTCCTGGAAGTTCCAGTCGCCGACCGGGCGTTGATACCCGCGCGCCGCGGGCGCCATGCCGTAGGCCGAGCCGTGGAACTGGTAGGGCTTCAGGCCGGCGTACTTCGGGCTGCTGTCGTCGAGCACCTGGAGCTCGCACATGCCGACGTAGGCGGTGTCGCCCTCGCCCGGGTAGCGGATCGCCAGGCCGTTGTTGCCGCCGGGAGGCAGCAGGAACTCGAAGCGGGCGCTGAAGTCCCCGAACTCCTCGACGGTGTAGATCGTGCCGCCGCGGCCGGGCCGGCACAGCAGGGCGCCGTCCTCGATCCTGTAGTCCTCGGTCGGGCCGGCCCAGCCGCTGAAGTCGTGGCCGTTGAAGACCGAGCGGAAGCCCTGATCGGCGTGCCCCGCCAGGACCTCGTTGGCCTCCTCGGGCGCGAGGCTGCGGATGAAGAGCTTGCGGAAGCGGATCTCGCCGCCGTGGGTCTGGAGCTGCACCGGCCCCCGCGCCGGCAGCGGGCGGGCCCGGTCGAAGTAGTTCTCGAGCGGGGTGTGGTCGACGGTCTGCTCGCCGTTCAGCCACACCGACACGCGCGCGCCGACCATCAGGATCCGGACCGCGTTCCACTCCCCGAAGGGCCGGTCGGCGTGGACCAGCGGATGGCGCTCGAAGCGCTGGTTGTTCCACAGGCCGCCGCTGCCCTTGTCGGCGCCGATCTCCCACTTGCCGCCGGCTTCGGTGGTGTCCCAGATCTGCACCTGCGGGGTGGCCTTGAGGTAGATGCCGCTGTCGGCCTGGGCGACGGTCTTGTACTCGAGCAGCAGCTCGAAGTCGCCGTAGTCCTCGCGGGTGGTGAGGAAGACGCCGTGGCCGTCGTTGACGATCTCGTCGCCGTCGACGCTCCAGTGCTGAGCGACGTCGGCGTCCCACTCGGCCTGCTTGGCGGCGCGCTCCTTCTCGCTCCAGCCCGCCTCGACCTTGGGATCGAGGTGCGGTCGGCCGCGCCATTGGTCGAGGGTCTGCCCCTCGAACAGGGAGCGGAAGCCGGGAGGCGGATCCTGCGGCGCGAGCGCGGGCAGGAGGAGGGTCAGGGAGGCGAGCAGCATCGGTTCGGGCAAGGAGAAGGCGGCTAGCGTAGCGGCGTCCCGTTCGGCAACGGACGCGGCATGCGCGCGCCGGTGAGGCGCCGCCAGTCCGCCAGCGCGGCGCGGAGCTCCTCGGTCAGATCGCGGTGCTTTCCGGCCACGTCGGTGCTCTCACCGGGGTCGGTCTCCAGATCGTAGAGCTCCGCCGCGCCGGTCTCGAAGCGCTCGATGAGCTTCCAGCGGCCGCGCCGCAGGGCGGCCGAGGGGGTGCAGCGCCAGCTGCCCTTCTTGGCCGAGGCCTCGAGGTAGACCGGCATGTGCCAGATCAGGTCGCGCGTGGGCAGGGTGGCGGTCTGCCCGAGCCACAGCGACGCCAGGCTGGTGCCGTCGAGCAGGGTCTCGGCGGGCAGGCGGACGCCCGCCAGCTCCATCAGGCTCGGATAGAAATCCACCGTCGTGACCGGCTCGGGGCTGACCGCGCCGGCCGCGACCCGCCCCGGCCAGCGCACGATCAGCGGCACCCGGATGCCGCCCTCCTCGAGCATGCCCTTGCCGCCCCGCAGCGGCGCCTGGTGGGTGATCTCGGCGCCGCCCTCGACGCCGGCGTCGCGGTAGCCGCCGAGGCCGCCGTTGTCCGAGCTGAAGATCACCAGCGTGCGCTCGGCGATCCCGAGCTCGTCCAAGGCGGTCAGGATGCGGCCGACCGAGTCGTCGAGGTGGGCCACCATCGCGGCGTAGGTGGGGTGGTGGTGGCCGCCCGCCGGCGGCTTGTCCTCGAAGCGCGCGCGGCTGGCTTCGGGGGCCTGGATCGGCGTGTGGACCGCGAAGTGGGGCAGGTAGAGGAAGAAGGGCTGGTCGGCGTCGCGGGCCATCCACGCCACCGCCTCTTCGGTCAGCCGATCGCTGAGGTACTCGCCTTCGGGGGCCTGCTCCAGGCCGGGCGGAGGAGCGGCGCCCTTGCGGGTGTAGGGCGCGTGGTGGCTAGGAGGATGACCGCGGTGGTCGCCGCCGAGGTTGAAGTCGAAGCCTTGGGCCTCGGGACCGGTGGCCGGACCACGTCCGAGGTGCCACTTGCCGAGGTGGGCGGTGCGGTAGCCGGCGGCCTGCAGCCGCTCGGCCAGGGTGAGGAAGCCGCCGGCCAGCTCGGTGCGGTTGGGCGGCGGCACCAGGGCGCGGTACTCCGCCTTGCCGCGCGCCGGGTTGCCGACGGTGTACACGCCGGTCCGCGGGGCAGAGAGCCCGCTCATCAGCGCCGCCCGGGTCGGCGCGCAGTTCGGCGCCGCGGCGTAGGCGTCGGTGAAGCGCATGCCCTGCGCGGCCATGCGGTCGAGGTGAGGGGTCTCGTAGTAGGCGCTGCCCTGGCAGCCGAGGTCGGTCCAGCCGAGGTCGTCGGCCAGGATGAAGACGATGTTCGGGCGCGGGTCCGCGGCGGCCGAAGGCGCCGGGTCGACCGCCGACTGCGGCGCCGCCAGCGCGGCGATCAGGAGCAAGGCGGCGGGGCAAGCCATCGATCCAGGCTAGCGACCGCGCTTCGCGACCCGCCAGCCATTCCCGACCGGTCGCGGCGCCCGTAGGCTGAGGGTGATGCCGACTCCCGGTCGCAGCTTCACCGTCCTGCTCGGAATCGTGGCGACGATTCTGATGGGATGGGTGCTGTACGTCGGCGCCGGCATCCTCCAGCCCCTGGTCATCGCGCTGCTGCTGACCAACATCCTGCAGCCGGTGGTGCGCCGGCTGGCCCGCTGGCACATCCCGCCGCCGGTGACGGTGGTGCTGCTTTCGGTCCTGGTCTTCATCGGCCTGGCGCAGGCCGGGATGCTCCTGCAGACCAACCTGGAGCGGATCCTGACCAGCAGCGCCGAGGGGCCCAAGGACCCGATCCTGCCGCATTTGCCCGGCCAGGACGGCGACCTGGCCAACGGCGAATCCGCGCCGGGGGACGGCGAGCTCGCTCCAGGGGAGCTGGGCAACGGGGAAGAGCAAGGGGGAGCCGGGGGCCAGGAGTCTCCCCAGCCGATGGAAGGGGGGAACGGCGCGGAGGCGGGGCCGGTCGAGCCGCCGCCGGGTTGGCCCGGGGTGGTCGAGGGCATCAAGACCATGCTCCGCGACCAGGAGACCGGTGAGCTCAATACGGTTGCCTCCATGATCGCCACCGGTCTGGACCAGATCGATCCGCAGGAGCTGGCCACCTCCCTGCTGGGCAGCGGACTCGGCTTCACCCGCGGCCTGGTCCTGGTGATGGTCTACATGATCTTCATCTTCGCCGAGCAGGCGATCTTCAAGCGCAAGATCCTCGCCATCGCCGGTCGCCGGCGACGGGACGCGGCGGACATCCTCGACACCATCGCCATCGGCATCCAGCGCTACCTGAGCGTCAAGACCCTGGTCTCCCTGCTGACCGGCGCCATCGCCTACATCATGCTGGTCGTGCTCGGGGTGCAGTACGCGCTGCTGTTCGGCCTCCTGACCTTCCTGCTGAACTACATCCCGACCTTCGGCAGCATCCTGGCCGGGATCTTTCCGGCGATCTACGCCCTGACCACGCAGGGCTGGGGCACGGTGGCGGTGATCGTCATCGCCTACCTGACGATCAATTTCGTCCTCGGCAACTTCCTCGAGCCCAAGGTGCTGGGCCGGGAGCTCAACCTGTCGCCCCGGGTGATGGTGATCTCGGTGGTGTTGTGGGGCAGCTTGGGGGGGGTGGTGGGGGCCTTCCTGGCGGTGCCGCTGACCGCCTCCGCGCAGATCATCCTGGCCAGCCAGGAGCGCACCCGGGCGATCGCGGTGATGCTCTCCAGCCGCCCGCCCGCCGAGGAACGACCAGGGCATTAAGCTGCCCGCCGCCGGCTCCAGGAGGGCACTCGATCGTCCGCTGCGGGCCCTCGGCGCGCGCGCGGAAAGCCATCCCTGGCATGGGTTTGGGCCGTGGTTTATCCCTCCGGCGTGAGTGGAAGCGCAACCGTCAAGAGGGGCCCCGTCCGCCAGGTGCTGCTCGGCGATGAAGCCGTCGCGCTGGGGGCGGTGCACGCCGGCATCACGGCCGCCTATGCCTACCCCGGCACGCCGTCGACCGAGATCCTGGAGTACCTGATCCGGCTGTCGGAGCAGACCGGGAAGCCGAAGGCCGCCTGGTGCGCCAACGAGAAGACCGCCTTCGAGGAGGCGCTCGGCGTCTCGATGGTCGGCCGGCGTTCGCTGGTGGTGATGAAGCACGTCGGCCTGAACGTCGCCGCCGACCCGTTCATGAACGGCGCCGTGGTGCAGATCAACGGCGGCCTGGTCGTGGCGGTGGCCGACGACCCGGGCATGCACAGCTCGCAGAACGAGCAGGACTCGCGCTACTTCGCCGACTTCGCCCGCATCCCCTGCCTCGAGCCGGCCAACCAGCAGGAGGCCTACGAGATGGTGCGCGAGGCCTTCGAGCTCTCGGAGCACTTCCACGTGCCGGTGATGGTGCGGCTGGTGACGCGGCTCGCCCACAGCCGCGCCGCGGTCCGCCCGCAGCCGCCGCTGGCCGAGAAGCCGCTGCGCAAGCCGCGCGACACCCGCGGCTGGACCCTGCTGCCGGCCTTCGCCCGCATGCAGTGGCGCGACCTGCTCGACCGCCAGCCCGAGATGCTGGAGTTCAGCGAGGACACCCCCAACAACCAGCTGACCCTGAACCCCGAGCGGCACGAGATCGGGGTGATCACCACCGGGTTGGCCCGGAACTACTACTACGAGAACCTGCCGGAGCTGCGCCACAAGCCCTCGCACCTGCACATCGGCGCCTACCCGCTGCCGGTGGCGCGGATCCGGGAGCTGGCGGAGCACGTCGACAAGCTGCTGGTGCTGGAGGAGGGCAACCCCTATCTCGAGCGCTACCTGCGCGGCCTGCTGCCGCAGACCATCCGGATCGAGGGCAAGCTCAGCGGTCACCTGCCGCAGGACGGGGAGCTGAACCCCGACTTCGTGCGCAAGGCGCTCGACCTGCCGGGGCGGCAGAGCGTCTCCAGCATCGACCTGCCAGTGCGCAATCGGCCGCCGCAGCTGTGCCAGGGCTGCCCGCACTGCGACAGCTACGCGGCCATCAAGGACGCGATCGCCGGCTACGAGGAGTCCCTGGTGGCCTCCGACATCGGCTGCTACACCCTCGGCGCGCTGCCGCCCTACTCCGCGATCGAGTCCTGCGTCTGCATGGGCGCCTCGATCGGCATGGCCAAGGGCGCGGCCGAAGCCGGCATGCACCCCTCCTTCGCCGTGATCGGCGACAGCACCTTCCTCCACTCCGGGGTGACGGCGCTGATGGACGCGGTGGCGGCCGACTCGGACATCGTGCTGGTGATCTTGGACAACGCCACCGTCGGCATGACCGGCGGCCAGCCGACCATGCTGCCGTCGAGCGCGCTGAAGCCGCTGGTGCTGGGCCTGGGGGTGGACCCCGACCACGTCCACGTGATGTCCGCTCACCCCAAGAAGGTGCCCGAGCTGACCGAGCTGTTCCAACGCGAGATCGAGCACCGCGGGCTATCGGTGGTGATCACGGTGCGGGAGTGCATCGAGACCGCCAAGCGCCGCCGCCGCGACGAGAAGAAGCAAGCCGGGGGTACCGAAGCATGAAATATGACATCCTGCTCGCCGGAGTCGGGGGCCAGGGCCTGCTGTCGATGGCGGTGATCATCGCCTCGGCGGCGATGAAGGACGGCTTGTTCGTCAAGCAGTCCGAGGTCCACGGCATGTCGCAGCGGGGCGGCGCCGTGCTGGCCAACCTGCGCCTCTCCGATCAGCCGATCCACAGCGACATCATCGCCCGCGGCAACGCCGAGATGATCCTCAGCCTCGAGGTCATGGAGGGGCTGCGCTATCTCGAGTACCTCGCCGCCGAGGGCACCATGCTGGCCAACACCGGGAGGGTCGAGAACATCCCCGACTACCCGGCGCAGGAGCAGATCGTGTCCCGGATCGAGCAGCTGCCGCACAGCTGCCTGGTGCCGGCCGACGAGCTCGCCAAGGAGGCCGGAACCGTGCTGGCCGGGAACATGGCGATGGTCGGGGCCGCCTCGCACTTCCTGCCCTTGCAGCCGGCCGGCCTGGAGGTGCAGATCGAGCGCCTGTTCCGGGCCAAGGGCGAGAAGGTGGTCGAGACCAACTTGCGCGCCTTCCGCCTCGGGCGGGCCTCGCTGTCATGCGCGGCCTCTTGAAGGATTCCACCGCCGCGGAGCTGGCGCAGGCCGCCCGCGCCGACGGGCGCGAGGTCCTGCTGGAGCACGAGGGCTACGCCCTGCTCGGGCGCCTCGGCATCCGTACGCCGCGCCACCTCTTGGTGCACGGCACCGGCGAGCTGAGCCAGGCCGAACTCGACCAGCTGGGCACCGCGCGGGTGGTGCTGAAGGTGGTCTCCCCCGAGGTGCAACACAAGAGCGAGCTGGGCGGGGTCCGGATCCTGCCGGCCGCCCTCGAGACGGTCGAGCGCGCCATCGCCGAGATGGAGGCGGCCCTGGCCGGGCGCGAGCTGCGCGGCTTCCTGCTCGTCGAGTTCGTGCCCCACGACGCCGGCGTCGCCGACCAGCTGCTGCTCGGCATGCGCTGGACCGAGGACTTCGGTCCGGTCGTGACCCTGGGCCCGGGCGGGGTGGAGGCCGAGTTCTGGGCCAGCGCGCTGCGTCCCGGCGAAGAGCTGGCGCTGCTCGGCGCCGACCAGGTCGACGACCGCACCGTCGACCGGGCCCTGGAGACCGCCTCCGTCTCCCGCCTGGCCACCCGGGAGTGGCGCGGGGCGCCGCCGCGGATCCCGCTGACGGAGCTGCGCGCGCTGGTGCAGCGCTTCCAGGCCTTCGCCGCCGAAGCGGCCGAGGCCGGCTTCGCCGAGTTGGAGGTCAACCCGCTGGTGATCGGTCCCGAGGGACCTGTAGCGCTCGACCTGTTGGCGAAGCTCAGCTCCGAGCGCGCGACCCAAGCGCCGGCGCGACCCCTGCGGCGCCTCGCGGACCTGCTGCGGCCGCGCAGCATCGCGGTGATGGGCGTCTCGGCGCGGCCCAATCCCGGCCACATCATCGTCCGCAACACCCTCGCCGCCGGCTTCGACCCGCAGCGCTTGTGGATCCTCAAGCCGGACTGCGACACCCTGCTCGGCTGCCCCTGTGTCCCCGATCTGGCTTCCCTTCCCGAGCCGGTCGACCTGTTGATCCTGGCCGTGAGCGCGGCCCAGGTGCCGGAGCTGGTCGAGCAGGTGGTCCGGGGACAGCGGGCCCAGAGCCTGATCGTGATCCCGGGCGGCCTCGGCGAACACAGCGCCAGCGGCGGCCTGGCCCAGCGCCTGCAAGGCGCGCTGGTCGGCGCCCGGGAAGGCAGCTGGGGCGGGCCGGTCCTGAACGGCGCCAACTGCCTCGGCATCCGCTCGCGGCCGGGCCGCTACGACACCCTGTTCATCCCGGGGCACAAGCTGCCGGTCCCCGAGGCCCCCGAGGCCCCGGTGGCGCTCCTCTCCCAGAGCGGCGCCTTCGCGGTCGCCCGGGCCAGCAAGCTGTCGCGCCTCAACCCGCGCTACATCGTCACCGCCGGCAACCAGCTCGACCTCACCATCGGCGACTACCTCGAGCACCTCGCCGACGACGAGGAGGTCCAGGTCTACGCCTGCTACGTCGAGGGCTTCCGGCCGGGCGACGGCGCGCGTTTCCTGCGCGCCGCGCGCCGCATCCTCGCCAGCGGTCGCTCGGTGGTGCTCTACCGCGCCGGCCGCACCGCCGCCGGCGCCAGCGCCAGCGCCTCGCACACCGCCTCGATGGCGGGGGACTACGCCGTCACCCGGGAGCTTTGCCGCCACGAAGGCGTGGTGGTGGCCGACTCCCTGGCCGACTTCGAGGAGCTGGTCCAGCTGTTCACCGCCTTCGCCGACCGCCCGCTCGGCGGCCGGCGCCTGGGCGCGATGTCCAACGCCGGCTTCGAGTGCGTGGCCATGGCCGACAACCTGCGCGGCTTCCAGTTGGCGTCGTTCACCGAGGCCACCCGCGCCGGGCTGACCTCCCTGCTGGAGCAATGCCGGCTCCAGGGCATCGTCGAGGTGAACCACCCGCTGGACACCACGCCGATGATGCCGGACGCGCCCTTCGCCGGCGCCGCCGAGCTGCTGTTGGCGGATCCAGGGGTCGACCTCGGCCTGGTCGGCTGCGTCCCCCTGACCGCCGCCATGAACACGCTGGCGGCCGGCGACCACCACGAGGACCTGTCGCGCCCGGACTCGGTCGCCGCCCTGCTGGTCGAGCTGTGGCGGCGCGGCAGCAAGCCCTGGGCGGCGGTCGTCGACTCCGGGGAGCTCTACGACCCGCTGGCCGCGCGGCTGCTGGACGGCGGCGTCCCGACCTTCCGCACCGCCGACCGGGCGCTGCGGCTGCTCGAGCTGTACGCCCGCGCGAAGGGGCTCTGAGGGCTCGCCGGCCTCAGGACATCGACCAGCCCAGCGCCAGGCTGACGAACAGCCAGAAGAACAGGCACAGCGGCAGGCCGAGCCGCAGGAAGTCCGCGTACCGATACCCGCCGGGGCCGAGGACCATCAGGTTCACCTGGTGGCCGACCGGGGTGGCGAAGGCGTTGGAGCCGGCGAAGGCGATCGCCAACAGGTAGGGCCGCGGGTCCTCCAGGCCCATCGAGGCGGCCGTGGCGAGGGCGATCGGGGTCAACAGCACGGTCACCGCGTAGGGGGAGGTGAGCTGGTTCAGCACCGTGCCGGCGAGCAGCAGGCCGCTCGCCACCGCGGCCGGTCCCAAGCCGCTCATCAGGTCGACCACGCCGCCGGCGAGGGCGTCGGCCAGCTTCGAGCTCTCCATGGCCTCGCCCAGGGCGAGGGCGCCGACCACGAAGATCAGGATCGGCCAGTCGATGGCGCGGTAGGCGCGGCGCGCCCGCAGGCAGCCCGCCAGGACCATCGCCACCGCGCCGGCCAGCGCCACCATCGGCACCGGCAGCAGCGCCTCGAAGCCCAATCCGCCGAGGGTGAACAGGCTCACCACGGCTCCCAGGATCCACAGCGCCCGCCGGCCGTGCGCCGGCAGCACCGGCTTCTCGCTGAGGCGCTGCAGGAGGTAGAAGTCCATCGAGCTCTGCAGCCGGACCTGGGCGTCCTCGGGGCCGCTCACCAGCAGCACGTCGCCGGCCTGGAGCACCATCTGCGAGGCGCGTTCCCGGTAGTGGTGTCCGCCACGGAGCACCGCGATCACGATGACGCCGAAGTCGCGCCACAGGTGGAGGTCGCGCACGCGGTGGCCGACCAGGCTCGCGCGGGGCGCCACCGCCAGCTCGAACAGCACCATGGTGTGGGGATCGAAGCGGGTGTCGCCGAGCCCCTCCAGCTGCAGGCGGGGACCGAGCTCGAGCAGCTCCTGGACCTCGCCGCGCAGCATGAGCACGTCCTCGGCCTCGACCTGGGCCTCCTCGAAGGGCGGCCAGACCATGGTCTCGTCCCGGACCAGGAACAGCGGCCGCACCTTCTCCTCGCCGAGGGCCTGGTCCAGCGGGCGCCCGATCAGGGGCGAGTTCGGCCCGACCGTGAGCTCCGTGACGTACTCGCGCGAGGGGGTCGCGGCCAGGGCGACGCTCAGCGAGGTCCGGTCCGGCAGCAGCCGGCGGGCCAGGAGCACGGTCAGCGGGATGCCGACCAGGCACAGCGGGATCGCGATCGGCGTCATCTCGAACATGCCGAGCGCTTCGGCGCCGTAGGCCTGCGCCGCGCCACTGGTGAGCAGGTTGATCGAGCTGCCGACCAGGGTCAGGGTGCCGCCGAAGATCGACGCGAAGGCCATCGGCATCAGCAGGCGCGAGACCGGCACGTCGAGGTCGCGGGCCAGGCCGATGGCCAGCGGCAGGAAGACCAGGATCACCGCGGTGTTGCTGGCGAAGGCCGAGAACAGGGCGGTGGTGCCGCACAGCACGAACAGCAGCCGGGTCGGGTGCCCGCCGCTCAGGCGCAGGACGACCCGGGCCAGGAAGCCCATCGCCCCAGTGCGGGTCAGGCCTTCGCCGATCACGTAGAGCCCCGCCAGGGTCACCACGGTGGCGTTGCCGAAGCCGGCCAGGGCCTCGGCGACCTCGACTTGCCGCAGGGCGACGAGCGACAAGAGCAGGCCGAGACCGATCAGATCCAGGCTGAGCCGCCCGCTGATGAGCAGACCCAGCGAGAGGATGGCGATCGCCGCGACCAGGATGGCCTCCAGACCCATGCCCGGATCATAAGAAAGCGCCAGGCCCCGGAGGGCCTGGCGCGGTGACCGGTTGGGAGGAGGATCAGAAGGCCGAGTCGGCCGTGGCGGTCTCGAACTCCTCGATCCAGGAGGCGTCGAACTCGGAGGGCTCGACCTCCACGCTCATGTTGATCTCGAAGCGGGCGCGGTCCTCGTAGGAGGTGGTGGCGTCGGCCGTGGCGAGGATCTCGAGCTGGGCTTCCTGACGGGAGCGGATCTCGGCCAGGCGACCCTGGAGGTGGTCCAGGCTGCCGACCTCGTAGCGGCTGAGCTGCTCGATGGTCTTCTGGCGCTTCTCCATCAGGCCGATCAGGCGCTCGTTGCGGGCGACGGCGTCGACCTGGCGGTCGAGCTGCAGCAGCTGGGCGCGGAACTGGGCGTGCTCACCTTCCACTTGGGCGAGGAGGGCTTGCAGGCGGGCTTCCTGCTGCTCCATGTAGCCGAGGTCGCGGATGGCGTCCTGGGCGCGGCTGGAGTAGGCGAGGATGGTGTGCTGGGTCTGCTCGACCCGGGAGCGCAGGCGCTGGGCGTGGGCGGCCGGGATGGCGTCGTTGCGGTAGGCGACCGGACGGGCCAGGTCGTCGTTCACGCGGCGCTCGGCGTGGGCCAGCTGGCCTTCGAGTTCGTGCCGGTCCTTCTCGGCCAGCTCGACCACGCGGCTGGCGATGGCGTGCTCGCGCTGGAGCTGGCGCTTCTGCTCTTCGAGTTCGGCCAGGTCGCCGCGAATGGCGCTGATCCGGCCGGGATACTCCTTCTCCAGCTTGTGCAGCTGCCGGCGCAGGGCGACCGGGTCGGAGATGTTCTGGTCGATGACCTCGTTGATGGAAGCGTGGGCCTGGTGGACGACGGCACCGACGCGGTCGGGGCCGGCGATCAGGGCCACGGCGCCGCCCAGGACGACGGCGACGAGGAGCAGCTTGAAGAGGGTCTTCATGGTTCAGATTGCCTTTCTGGTCTTGCGGGTTCGTGGGTCTGCCGGTTCCTCCCGGCCACGCGGTCTTGTTGGGATCTGGACGGACCCGATTTCGCCGGAATCCGCGAATCCAGCGGCTTTCCGGCCGTACCTGCGGCCACCCGGCCCCTCGGCCTAGAATCCCTCCATGCTCAGCAACCTGACCACCCGCTTCGTTGGCCGACTGCGCGCACAGGATCCGGAGGCCTGGTTCGAGCTCTGGGATACCTTCGGGCCAGTCCTCCGGGCCCAGATCGGGCGTTGGGGCTACGGCTGGGTGGGCCCCGAGACGGTCCAGGACCTGTCCCAGGAGACCCTCGCCGCCCTCTCCAACAGCATCCACCGCCACGACCCCTCCAAGGGCGCGCGCTTCTCGACCTGGGTGCTGGCGATCGCCAAGCACGTGCTGGGGGACGAATTGGACCGCCGGATGGCCAAGAAGCGGGGCAGCGGCAAGCGCCCGACCTCGCTCGACGAGTCCTGGAGCGGGCAGTCCAAGGGCCCCTCTCCGGACGCCGACTACGAGGCCGCGATGTTCCGGGCCAAGGTCGAGGCGGCGGTCCGGAAGGTCGAAAAGGCGACCGAATTCCTCGATTTCTCGATCTACCGCATGCGGGTCATGGACGGCCGCAGCGGCAAGGAGGTGGCCGAGTCGATCGGGGTCAGCGAGCCGACCGTCAGCCGGCGCCTGAAGAAGGTCCGGGAGGCGCTGCGGGAGCAGGTCCAGGAGGTCCTCTCCACCTTCAGCTTCACCGCCGAGGAGATCGAGGAAGCGCGCCGAAACGGGCTCGACCTGAATCCCACTAAGGCCGACGACTCGAGCTTCGACGAAGCCCTCGCCGAGATCCTGCACCGGCAGGAACAATTCCGTAGGCGGGCGGTCGATCAGACCTCGGGGATGGAACCACGATGAGCGTCACCGGCTTCGGCATCCCGATCTTCACCTTCCTGGCCGTCCTCGGGGCGGCCGTGCTCGTGATCCTGGTGGGGGTGAAGGTGCTGAAGTTCGTCTTCTGGCTGCTCGGCCGCGTGTTCCGCTTCGTGCGCGACGAGATCCGCGACGTGGTCCGCTTCATCGGCCACCTGGTTTCTTCGCTGGTCCTGATCCCCCTGGTGGTGCTCAATCTGTTGAGCGGCAACTTCTCGCGCGTCGGCCACTACCGCCGCGCGGTGTTCCACGAGCTGAAGGACGCCGCCCTCTGCCTCTACCGCATCTACATCCGCAATCCCTTGGTCTTCCTGGGGCTGGTCGACGTGGTCAGCGGTATGGAGAAGCGGGTGCCGGAGATCGTGCGCCAGGCTCCCGGCACCGACCTGAAGGGCGGAGAGCGCGGGGTCTTCGAGGGCTACCGGGTCATCGGCAGCCTGCCGGGCGGCGGTTCGGGCGCCAAGCTCTACATCGCCGAACCGGGGCCGGAGAAGGCCCAGATCCTGGCTCGCCAGGGCTTCGCCGCGGTCGGCCGCGTGGTCATCAAGAGCTTCTCGATGCACAACGGCCCCTCGCTGCCCCAGATCGTGCGCGAGAGCCGCGCGCTCGAGTCGGCCAAGCGGCTCGGCCTGGTCCTCGAGCACGGGCTCGGCGAGCAGTACTTCTTCTACGTCATGCCCTACGTGCCGGGCGACAACCTGAGCGTGGTCGTCGAGCGCATGCACTCCGCCGCCGGCGGAGAGGGCCTGCCGACGCCGCAGCTGCGGCGCGCGATCGGCTTCGTCTCCGACCTGCTGCTGACCCTGGAGCGATACCACCAGGGCGGTCTGTGGCACAAGGACGTGAAGCCCGACAACCTGGTGGTGTGCGGCGACCGCGCCTACCTGGTGGACCTCGGCCTGGTCACGCCGCTCAGCTCGGCGATGACCCTCACCACCCACGGCACCGAGTACTTCCGGGATCCGGAGCTTGTCCGCCTGGCGATGAAGGGGGCCAAGGTCAACGAGGTCGACGGCGTGCGCTTCGACATCTACGGCGCAGGCGCGGTCCTGTTCAGCGTGGTCGAGGGCTCCTTCCCGGCCCACGGCGGCCTGTCGCAGATCGGCAAGCGCTGCCCGGAGGCCCTGCACTGGATCGTGCGGCGCTCGATGGCCGAGATGAACGGCCGCTACGCCTCGGCCCGCGAGATGCTGCTCGACCTGCACACCGTGCTGGCGGCGGACGACCCCTTCGCCCTCAAGCCGGCCGACCTGCCCTCCCTCGGCGGCGCCGCCCCGGCCCACCTTCCGGCCGAGCCGGGACCGCTGCTCGAGTTCAAGCCCGACCCCAACGCCAAGCCCGCCTTCGCCAG
>CAZXTO010000040.1:0-15188 GCA_964643675.1 uncultured Planctomycetales bacterium | reverse complement strand
CCGCTGCCCCCGCCGCCGCTCCGGCCGCGGCGCCGCAGCCGATCCCGTCCTTCCCGATGGTCCAGGGCGCGCGCGAGGTCGAGGAGATCCCCTTCCGCGGCATCCGGCGCAAGACCGCCGAGGCGATGGCGCGCTCGAAGTTCACCGCCACGCACTTCAGCCTCATCGAGGAGGTCGACTGCACCGAGCTGGTTGCTTCGCGCACCCGCGCCAAGGCCCGCGGCGAGGCCTACGGCGTCAAGGTCACCTACATGCCTTACATCATGAAGGCGGTGGCGATCGGCCTGACCGAGTTCCCGCAGCTCAACGCCGAGCTGGACGAGGAGCGCGGCGTGATCCTGCAGAAGCGCTACGTCAACCTGGGCATCGCGGTCGACACCCCGAACGGGCTGGTCGTGCCGGTGGTCAAGGACGTGCACCTGAAGGGCATGCTGCAGCTCAGCGCCGAGCTGGCCGACATCGCCGGCCGCGCGCGGGTGGGGCAGCTCAAGCCCGAGGACTTCCAGGACTCGACCTTCAGCATCACCAACGCCGGCAACATCGGCGGCGTGCTGGCGACCCCGATCATCAACTTCCCCGAGGTGGCGATCGTCGGCGTGCACGCGATGCGCAAGATGCCGCGCTGCGTGGGGGACGACATCGTCGCCCGCGACGTGATGAACCTGTCGATCAGCATCGACCACCGCCTGGTGGACGGCGCCGACGGCGCCCGCTTCATGGTGCGGGTGCGCGAGCTGCTCGAGGACCCGAGCCTGATGCTGCTGTAGAGGGGGGGAACGGTGTCAGACACCGCGGGCGCGGTGTCTGACACCGTCCCCCCGATCGCTGCGACCGCCCTGCTAAATTCCCCTCCCGTGACGGTAACCACCTACCGCGTCTCCGACCCCGACAGCTTCGAGCTGCGGCGGGTCCTGGCCGAGGACGGCAGCGGCCTGCTGCCCGGCGATCACGCGCCCTTGCCCGCGCGCGAGGAGCTGGCCGAGATCTACCGCGCCATGCTCACGACGCGGCTGCTCGACGACCGCATGCTGAAGCTGCAGCGCCAGGGCCGGGTGGCCTTCGTCGGCACCGCGACCGGCCTCGAGGCCGCGATCCACGGCAGCGCCGCCTGCTTCGGCCGCGACGACTGGGTCTTCAGCGCCCTGCGCGAGGGCGGCGCGGCGGTGCAGCGCGGCATGCCGCTCGACGAGTACACCGGCCACATGTTCGGCAACGCCGACGACACCGCCAAGGGCCGCCAGATGACCAACCACTTCCAGTGCAAGGAAGTGAACTTCCCGAGCTGGAGCTCGGTGATCGGCACCCAGCTGCCGCACGCGGTCGGCGCCGCGATGGCCTTCCAGAAGCGCGGCGAGGAGCAGGTGGTGTGCGCCTACTCCGGCGACGGCGCCACCAGCAGCAACGGCTTCCACTCGGCGATGAATTTCGCCGCCGTGGCCAAGGCGCCGGTGGTCTTCGTGGTGATCGACAACGGCTGGGCGATCAGCGTGCCGAGCGCCAAGCAGACCGCCTCCAAGAGCTACGGCGCCAAGGCCCAGGCCTACGGCATGCCCGGCATCGACGTCGACGGCAACGACGTACTGGCCTGCTACCAGGCCGTGAAGGAGGCCGCCGACCGCGCCCGCGCCGGCGGCGGCCCGAGCCTGGTCGCGCTGCGCAGCTACCGCCTCGGCGGCCACTCCAGCAGCGACGACCCGACCAAGTACCGCGACCCCGACGAGGTCGAGCACTGGCAGCAGCGCGACCCGCTCGACCGCTTCGAGGCCTACCTGCGCGCCGAGGGCCTGCTCGACGACGCCCGCCGCGCCGAGTGGGAGCAGGAGATCCTGGCCCGCATCGCCGCCGCCGTCGAACGCGCCGAGTCGGTCGGCCCGCCGCCGCTCGAGACCCTGGTCGAGGACGTCTACGCAGACCCGCCCAAGCACCTGCGCCGCCAGGTGATCGAGGCCCTGCGGGTGGTCGCCGAGAAGGGCGAGGCGGACGCGGTGGAAGGGAAGTTCCCGCTCTAGGGCAGGCGAAGTCTCCTGCGCAGGCCTCAGGATGGCCGCGGCACTTCCGAACCAGGCTCGAGGGTGGTCGAGATCCCACCATTTCCTGAACGATCTGCGCCGCCGCGGCGTTCTCAAGGTCATGAGCTGGCTCCGGACCACCCTCCTCGGCCTGCTGCTCGGCGCCCCGCTGATCGCCTTCGGCGGCTGGCAGGCCTGGATCCACCGGGAGGACCCGAGCTGCCCGTCGAGCTGCCCCCAGCACGGCCGCGACTGGGGCAGCCCGCCCTTGGCGGAGTCCGCCTTCGCTCCGGTCGCGACGAGCCAGGCTCGCTTCGAGGTCGATGCCTGGCGCTGCCTGTTCCACCGCGACAAGCTCCTGGTCCGGGTCGCGAACGCGGGCGAGGGTCCCGGCCGCTACGCGGGCTATAGCCATCGCTACCCGCAGTCGACCTCCGCCTGGGACCTGCCGACCGGCCGCGAGGAGGGCTGGGATTGGTGCGGGACCGGGCTCGAGGAGCACCTGCTCCTGCCCGGCGAGTCGATCCACTTCGAGGTCCGCATCCGGGAGGGCGCCCAGCGCGCCGAATACGGCATCTTCACCGAGGCGGGAAAGGTCTGGGCGCCGCCGGTGGAGTTCTGAGGCCAATTCTGGGGAGGCCCCCTCCCCATTGCGCCCCTCGCCGCCCGGGGTAGGCTGGACGGTGCCGCCACCGCCGGTCTTCCGACCGGTCCTTTCGAAGCTGGAGGACGCCATGCTCTTCCGTCGTTGGGCTGATCTCTCTCTGCTGGGTCTGGCGGCGCTGGCCGGCGCGGCCTGCGCCACGACCGAACCGGTCGAAGGCACCGCGACCGTGGAGGTCCGGCTCAACCACGCGCCGCTCCACGCGCCGGTCGGCGACGCCGAGGTCGAGGTCGACTACCAGGCCGATGGCATGGAGCCGGCGAGCCTGAGCGGCCGCACCCGCGCCGACGGCCGCGTCCGCTTCGCGGTGCCGGCGCCGGCCTGGATCGATCGCATCCGGGTGCGTCCGCCGGCCGGCGCCGAGCTGTTGGAGGACGAGATCGGCCAAGCGATCGTCCCTGGTTCGGCGCTGTACAAAGGCTTCGTCTTCCCGACCTCGCCGGGGACCAGCGGCGGCGAACTCAGCCTGACCGTGCCCGATGCCGGCAGCGGCGAGGTCCGGGTCCGCCTGCGCTGGCAGCACGACGGCGAGGCGGTCGCCGGCATCCCGGTCCGCGCCCGCTTCGTGCCCGTCGGCGGCGAGCTCGCCTTCGAGGCCGACGCCCTCAGCGACGACCGCGGCGAGCTGATCTTCCGGCTGCCGGCGCCCTCGCGGCTCGACTCCCTGCGCGCCTTGCCGACCGCGACCACCCCCGACGCCCTGCTCCACCCCTACGACGCGATCCTCGACGGCGTCGGTCTCGCCTACACCCTGCTGCTGCCCGAACCCGGCAGCCTGAGCGGCCGCTTGGTCGGCCCCGACGGCGCCGGCCTGGCCGGGGTCGAGGTCCGCGCCTGGTCCCGCTTCGACCTGCCGCTGCTGCACGCCCTGCTCTCGCGGCCGGTCGATCGGGTCGAGCGCACCGGTCCCGACGGCCGCTTCCGCTTCGACGGCGTCGGCCGCGGGCTGGTGCTCTACGCCGCCACCGAGGACTTCGCCCTGCCCGGTCCGATCGCGATGGACTGCTCCGGCGGCCGGCACCGCGACCTCGCCGAGCTGCCGATGCGGCCGCTCCGCACCTTGCGCGGCCGCCTGGCCCGGGTCGACGACAGCGGCGTGGCCCAGGCCGGGGTCTGGATCCACCAGTCGGTGGCGGAGCCGCCCTCGCCCTCCCCGTGGGCGAACTGGATCACCGAGAGCGTGCCGCGCTACGTGCTCACCGACGCCGACGGTCGCTTCCAGGCCCAGGTGCTGGCCGGCATCGGCGGCAGCCTCGCCACCGAGCACACCGAGTTCGCCGCCGACGGCCTGGACTTCGGCCCCTACGACGACGAGCTGAAGCTCCGGATGTACCAGCCGCGCGTGCTCGAAGGCCGCGTGACCGATCCGGGCGGCCGGCCGCTCGCCGCCTCGCTGCGCATGAGCGGCCAGGAGCGCAGCCTGGTCCGCACCGACTCCCGCGGGCGCTTCCGCCTGCCCCTGCGCAAGGTCGAGCCCTTCGCGCGCCAGGCCGGGGAGGCCGCCTACCGCATCCAGGTCGAGGCGGCCGGCTTCGCCCGCCACCAGCTCCTGCTCGACCAGCTCCCGCTCCACCCGGAGCCGCTCGAGCTCGAGCTGGAGGCTCCGCAGGAGCTGCGCGTCCGGGTGTTGGACGAGTCCGGCCGGCCGGTGCCGGGGGCCCGGATCCAGATCCGCCGGCCGCTGATCGAGCCCACCGCGCCGGGGGATCCCTCCGCCCTCGAGGCGGCCTGGCGCGCGCTCCACCGCCATCCCGAGTCGCACTGGACCGAGGACGCGCTGCGCACCGACGCGCTCGGCCGGCTGCGCTCCGAGGGCTGGCCCGCCGGCCGCTGGCTGCTGAAGGTCGGCCCCGCCCAGCACGCCCCTCGCTCCTGGTACGGGATCGCCGAGGCCGGCGGCCCCGAACTCGTCGTGGTCCTCAACCGCTCCTGATCGCCATGCTCGCTCGCGCTGGTTCCCTCCGGTCCCTGCTCGCCACCCTGTCGCTGCCGCTCCTGGCCGCCTGCCAGGCCCCGCCCCTGGTCGAGGCCCCGGAGCATGAGGCCCTGCTCGACGTGCGGGTGGTGGACCCGGGCGGCGCCCCGGTCAGCGGGGTCACGGTGCGGGTCTCCTACTCGAGCTTCGCGCCCGGTCCGCAGCAGCAGGATGCTCCGACCGACGCCCTCGGCAAGGCCACCTTCACCCTGCCGGCGCCGAGTCATCTCCGCACCGCCGCGGTGCTATCGGAGCACGGCGCGGTGCCGGTGCTCGAACGGCCGCAGCTCGACCTGGAAGGGCGCGGGCACCACCGCATCAGCCTGCGGATCCCTGACCCGGGATCGGTGGTCGGCCGCCTGGTCGACGCCGCCGGCGCGCCGGTGGCGGACGCCGAGGTCCTGGCCTGGCTCGACCGCGGCCTGCAGTCCGAGCGCAACGTCGAGCGCCTCGAACCGGACCGGCGCGCGCGCACCGGAGCGGACGGCCGCTTCCGTCTCGACAAGCTCGGCGACAACCTCTGCCTGATGGCCCAGGCCGAGGGCGACGCGGGGGAGCTGCGCCTGGCCGGCACCGTCTTCATCAGCCTGCGGGCGGGCCGCACGGTCGACCTCGGCGATCAGCCGATGTTCCCGGCCCACCGCTTCGAGGGCCGCGCCCTGCGGCCCGACGGCCGGCCGCTGGCCGGCGCCGAAGTCCACCTCAGCGCCTACCCGCCCGAGCAGCAGGGTGAGGGCTACTTCCTGGTCCGCTCCTTGTTCCGGAGCGCCGAGACCGGCCGCGACGGTCGCTTCCGCCTCGAGCTGCCTGCTGGGCTCGATTGGCGGCTCCGCGCGCGCCACGAGGACTACCCCGGGCTGCAGCGCCACCTCGGCCTGGACCCCGGGCCGGTCGAGCTGCGCTTCGAGCCCGAGCTCGAGTTGAGCGGTCGCGTGGTCGGGCCTTCGGGCTCGCCGCTGTCCGGTGCCATCGTGCGGGTCAACGGCGCCGATCCGCGCACCGTGTCCACCGCCGCCGACGGCGGCTTCCGGCTGCCGCTGCGGCGTTGGGTGTGGCAGGACGGCCGCGCCGAAGCGAACCGCCCCTCGCTGGCGGTGGCCGCGCCCGGGTACGCCAGCCGCTGGATCGAACTGGGGCCGCTGGCGCCGGCGCCGGCCGCGCTCGAGCTGCGGCTGGAAGCCGGCCTGCGCATCCAGGGCACGGTGATCGACGCCGACGGCAAGCCGGTGGCCGACGCCCGGGTGCGCTTGCGTTCGGCGGTGTGGCCGGGGCGGCCCGACCGGCACCTCGCCGACGCTCGCACCTCGATGATCCGAGCCTTCCACGAGCATCCAGTGCGGACCGGTCCGCTCGGTGGCTTCGCGATCGAGGGGCTGCCGGCGGGTAGCTACCTGCTGCGGGCCCTCCCTCCGCGCGGCATGGGTCCGGTGGCGGAGCGGGTGGTGGAGGCCGGCTCGGCCCCGGTCACGATCCTGCTCGACCTCTCGCCCTCCCGGCCTGCTCCGGCCAGGCGCTGAAGCCAGACGCCTGGCGGCAGACGCTCCGCGGACGGTTGCTAGGCTGGAGCCCCTATGTCGCAGCAGCCTCCTCCGGTTCCGGTCGCCCTGAAGAAGAGCAAGCGCTGGATGTGGATCGGGATCGGCGCGATCGCGGTCTCCGGCTTGGCCGTCGTCGGCCTGTTCGTGGCCGGCTTCCTGATCGGCCTCAACGGTCTGAATGCGACCATCTACCCGGCGTCCGAGGCCGAGGCCGGCATGGTGGAGACGGCGCTGGACCGCTTCGAGCTCGACGCCGGGGAGGAGCTGGAGTTCCTGTTCAAGCTGCCCATCATTCCCTTCGCCGAGAGCGGCTGCGCGATCACCGACCTGCGCGTGGTCAGCTGGGATGGGGGAGACTTCGGCGGCTACGAGGTCGAGCAGCTCCGCTTCGATCAGGTGGCCTCCGTCAGCCTCGACCTGGACGAGGACGAGCTCGGCGGCCGCAACCTGTTCTTCCAGGGGCCGGGCGAGAACCGGATCTTCATGTTCCTGTCCGAGGACGACGCGATGAACCAACGGGTAGCGGACTGGGTGCGCGAGCGGCTCCCGGAGGGGGCCCGGGTCTGGTGAGCGGAGCCAGCCACGACCCCGAGCCACGACCTCGGCGGCGCGCCGCCGCCGGTGCCGTCTGCGCCGCCCTTCGAGCCGGAGCTCGGAGCCGCCGGCGGCCCCGTTCCCGCCCGCCGCGGCGGCTGCCTGAAGAAGCTCGGCATCGGCTGCGCTGGCCTGTTCGGCCTGATCATGATCGGCGTGGTCGCGTTCGGGCTGATGATCGAGCAGGGACTCCTGCCCGATTCGGTCGCGCTGTGGGGGGAGGAGATCCCCGGGCCGGCGCGGCGCACCGTTGAGAGCATGATCGAGCTCGGCGCGGACGAGGAGCTCGTGATGGTCTACTCCGCCGGGGTCTTCTCCTGGGAGGAGGACGGCCAGTTCCTGACCGAGACCCGGGTCGGCTCCTGGCAATCCTTTGGCGAGGAGATCGACCTGGCCTGGTGTTGGATCGACGAGATCACCCACGTCGACTTCGATTTCCAGGACAGCTTCTGGGAGGACAGCACGATCCGGGTGGAGGCGTCCGACGGCAGCGTCTTCGTCATGCTGGTCCCGTCCGAGGACGGCAGCGACCACCGCGCCGCCGACTGGCTGCTGGAGCGGCTGCCGGAAGGCGCGGTCAAGCACCAGTAGGTCCAGGCAGCCCTGGCCGCGCATCGCTCCGACGAGGCTAGGTCACGGTGATCTGGAACCGCCGGGTCACGACCTCCTTCCGTCCTTCGGCCGGGAGGTTGCGCGTACACCTGACGGCGATCCAGGCGACGCCGGGAGCCTTGGCGGTCCAGGCGCCCGTCGCGTAGTCGATCTCCACCACGTTCTTGTCGGTAGAGGTCCACTGGCAGTTCCTCCAGCCGGTTCCCAGCGAGTCTGCCGTGGCGGTGCCCGTCGTGCCCGCCGCCGTACTCGCCAGGCAGCCTTGGATCAGGGCCGCGGCCACCGGTACCTCGATGGAGTCCGAGGCGCCGTCGCAGTCGGTCCACTCGAGGAGGAACTTCGGCGCAGGAGAGGCCGGGAAGCAGCCGTCGAAGTTCACCTGCAGGGTGCCGGTGTCCTTCCCTCCACATTCCGGGACGTTGACCTCGAAGGTCTGGGTCGCGCCCGGCACGAGTCCCTTGATGGCGAGGTACTTCCCTCCCTTTCCTCCGCGGTACCGGATCGCCCGGCCCTTGAGCCGCACCTCGCCGGGGCCGCAGGCGGGGCCGGCGTTCTCCTGCTCGATCACCCACACCGTGCGCGAGGCCTTCGCTCGCCCGCCGCCGCCCGTGCGGCTGATGCCGTTCGACAAGTTGAGCAGCGCGCTGGCCGAGGCGGGCCCGAAGGTCTGGGCGGCCTGGGCGAAGACCGCGGAGACCCCGGCCGGCAGGTTCACGGTGAGCTCTCCCGTCACCGGGTTCATCGGCATCGGGATTCCCGGATAGAAGGCCGTGCTGATCACCAGCTCCCCTTGGTCGAGGAGCAGGGCGCCGATGGACGGGGAGGCGAGCAGGAACAGCGGGTAGGCCGGGTCGTGGTCTCGGACCGTGAAGCTGACCGCGGTTCCGGGATCGAGGTCGGTGCTCTCGAGCACCAGGTCGTTGAAGGAGTGGCCGTAAGCGAAGGAGTTTCGCGCGCCAGCGTGGATGCGCATGCTGAAGCTGGCCCAGGGCACGCCGCCGAACCAGTAGCAGCCGGTGAAGCTCCCGCTGGGGTCCTCCCACCAGTAGAAGTTCTGGTTGCCGGTTCCGCAGCCCTGCGAGGCCACCGGCGTGGCGCACGGCAGGTCGAGGATCGGACCGGTGTCGATCCGCCCGGAGGTGTCGGGGTTGCCGCCGAAGGCCCAGCCGAAGGAGCGGTCGGCGCCGCCCGCGTCGGTGGTCCGGAACAGGTTCGGATCGGTCGAGCACTCGAAGCCGCCGCTGAGGTCGACCGCCACCGACCAGCACTGGAGGTTGCCGGTGCTGGAGAGCGGGAGGCCGGCGACCAGGTAGTCGCAGGTCGGCGCCGGCGGCGTGGTGCAGGGAACGTAGTCGTCGTAGAAGGCGATCCGCAGGGCGCTGCTGTTGCCGCTCGGGTCGAGATCGGTGGAGCAGTAGGCGAAGTCGAAGCCGTTGATCTGGTCGATCGCGAGGGCGTTGTGATCGTCGATCCGGCCTTCATCGATCCACAGCTGGTCGGCCGCGCTGCCGCCGCCGCTGAGGGCGATGCTGCTGTAGTAGTTGCCTGGGGTGGTGCTGTTGTAGAGCACCCGCGAGCCGGCGCGGCCGCTCACGCTCCAGGAGGCGTCGGCGAAGCGGTAGGTGCCGAGGTACTCGATCGAGGTGTCGATCCTCTCGACGGGGGCGGCCTGCTGGGAGAGGGCCGGCGCGGCGATGCAGGCCGAGATCAGGAACAGCGGGAGGATTGCCTTCATGGTGGCGGAAGGGGCGGGAAGGGACGCGGGGGCGCGTTGGAAGAAAAAGATCAGCGGGAGGCGGGCTCCATCCCAGACGAGGAGGCCGGAGCCTGCCGGGGGGCCCTAGAATCGGGTCCATGCCGCTCCTCGCTGCGGGATTCCTGCTCGGCGCCGCGCTGGCGGCGGCCCCCGATGCCCGGTTCGGGACCTGGGAATCGCCCGTCCTCCAAGAGGGTGTGTCGGCCCAGGACCCGCCGCCCCACGCGCGCGCGGAGGTCTTGGAGTCGCTGCGTCAGGGCGCGGCGGCGGCGCGCCACCCCTCGGACGGCGGCGGCGAGGCCTGGTTGGTCGAGGACGAGTCCGAGCGCGACGCGGTGGCCGGGCAGCCGGGCGAGTGGACGATCGTCTACCAGGCAGGCGAACGGGGCGTGGCCGAGGACGGCGCGGTCTACCTGCAGGTGTCGCCCTTCTGGGGCTGGAGCACGCCGCAGACCGAATCGGAGCGGCTGGCCGGCTACACCCGGGTCACGACCGAGGTCGACGGGCTGGAGCTGGAGCCGGTGACGATCGACCAGCAGCTGCTCGCGGTGCACCTGCGCGGCCGCGGCCTGGAGCCAGGCGAGCAGCTCCGCATCGTCTACCGCGGCACCGCCGACCGCTTCGCCGAGCAGGACTCGCGCTTCTGGATCGCGGTCGACGGCGACGGCGACGGCGTGCGCGAGGTGCTGGCCGACTCGCCCGGGGTGGCGGTGCGGGCCGGGCCGACCGCGCGGCTGCACCTGGTGCTGCCGACCACCGCCGAGCCCGGCGAGGTGGTGCGGCTGTCGATCGCGATGATGGACGCGCGCTGCAACGTCGGCGGCGCGCGCGAGCTGGGCGAGGTCTTCTTCGACCTGCCGGAGGGGCTGAAGCTGCGCGGCGGGGTCGGGATCCACGACGGCACCGGCGGCGTGGACGTCGAGGTGGAGAAGCCGGGGCTGTACCGGATCAAGGCCAGCTTCGCGATGGTCGACGGCGAGTCCAACCCGATGCTGGTGCGCGAGGGCGCGCCCACGATCCTGTGGGGCGACCTGCAGATCCACACCGGCCTGTCGGACGGCACCGGCATCCTCGAGGAGGTGTGGCGCTACGCCCGCAACGCGGCCGCGCTCGACTTCGCCTGCATCACCGACCACGACCGCTGGGGGCTGCTGTTCCTCGACGAGCACCCGGAGATGTGGCAGGAGATGAAGCAGGCGGCGAACGAGCGCAACGAGCCGGGCCGCTTCACCACCTTCCTCGGCTTCGAGTGGACCAATTGGATCTACGGCCACCGGCACGTGGTCTACGGCGGCGACGACGGCGCGCTCTACAGCAGCTTCGACGAGCGCTACGACCACCCGGAGGAGCTGTGGAAGGCGCTCGAGGGCCAGGACGCGATCACCATCGCCCACCACAGCGCCGGCGGGCCGGTGCCGATCGACTGGCGCGTAGCGCCCGACCCGGTGCTGGAGCCGGTGACCGAGATCGTGTCGGTGCACGGCAGCTCCGAGGCGCCGGACAGCCCCGGCGGCATCTACCGGCCGGTGGCCGGCAACTTCGTGCGCGACGCGCTCGACCGCGGTTATCGCCTCGGCTTCCTCGGCAGCACCGACGGCCACGACGGCCACCCCGGGCTGTCCCACCTGGCCGGCGCCAACGGCGGCCTGGTGGCGGTCTTCGCCGAGCAGAACACCCGCGCGGCGATCTTCGAGGCGCTGCGCGCGCGCCGCGTCTACGCCACCAACGGCGAGCGCATCCTGCTGCGCTTCTCGCTCGGCGAGGCGGTGATGGGCGGGGTGGTGCAGGCCGCCGACGGCCCGCAGACCCTGCGCTGTCGGGTGGTCGGCACCGAGCCGATCGAGCGCATCGACCTGATCTACGGCGTGCGCTTCGAGGACCCCGAGACCGGCGAGTCGCGCCTGGTGGGGGCGCTGGCGGACTCGGTGCCGGCCGAGGGCCGCAGCGTGTTCTACTTCGAGGGCGAGCTGCCGGCGCTGAAGGCGGGGGAGTACGTCTACGCTCGCGTGGTGCAGCAGGGCCGCGGCGTGGCGTGGAGCTCGCCGATCTGGGTCGAGTAGGGCGGGTCTTCCGATGAGCGCGCGCCAGCTCCTGCTCCCCTGCGCCTTCGGTTCCCTCGCCTTCCTGTCGAACCTGGCGGCTGCGCTGGAGGGCTTCGGCTACCTGGGCGGCGGGCTCGCGGCCCTGCTGGGCTTGTTCGTGCTGCCGGGCTCGGGGTTGGCGGCGTTGCTGTGGGGCTGGCGCCGCCGCCGGCCGGCGGTCCGCCTGCTGGGCGGGAGCGTGTTGGTGGCCGCCATCGCCTCGGGCTGGCTCGCGGGCGAGATCAACGCCCGCAAGGAAGGCGCGAGCCGGGCGCTCGGGGACGAGCTGGCCCGGCAGCTCGAGCACTTCCGGGAGCTTCGCGGTCGTTACCCGCGCGCGCTGGACGAGCTGGTCCCGGTGTTCCGGGCCGAGCTCCCCGTCAGCCGGATGGGGATCTGCCCCGACCGGCCCTTCCGCTATCACCTCGCCGAGGACGGCGCCGATTACTCCCTTGCCTTCGCCGCGCCTCCCTTCCAGCTCCACGTCCGAGGCGAGGACGGACGCTGGGTCTGCGAGGATTGACTCGGGGTCGCCCGTCGCCGATGCTCTCGCCTCCTTTCCCGCCGTTTCGAAGATGAAGTTCCTCCTCTCCTGCGCCCCCCTGCTCCTCCTCGCCGGCTGCTCGCCGTCGGCCGAGATCCCCATCGAGGAGATCGAGATCGTCGGGGTGTCCGGACACCCCGAGCTCATCTACGTCTACTTCCAGCCGCCGGCCGGGGTGGAGTGCGCCGGGGTCCACATCGAGGAGTCCGGCACGACCCGGACCTTGAGCTTCCTCCGCGCGGGTGCCTGCTCCCCGGATCAGGTGACTTCGGCGGCGGTGCCGAGCGAGGATCCGGTCTGGGAGGGGTGTCTCCGGGTCGAGGTCGAGATCCCCGAGGGAGCGAGGAAGGAAGGAGGTGAGCTGATCCTGAAGTACGCCGGGCGAGCGGGCTACGCCAACACCTGGACCTTCGCGCCGCCGGACGAGGAATCCTGAACCGGCTGGATCGCGGATGCAGCTCTCCGACTACCTCCTGCCCCTCGACGGCCACGACTGGGCTTCGCTGCTCGCGCCGTGGGGCGAACTCCTGCCGAGCGAGTTCGAGCTCTGGCTGGTGACGCGCCTGGGCGACGTCATCGTGGTCCTCGACGATGGCTCGGTGCAGCTGCTCGACACCGGGCGAGGTGCGGTCGAGACCCTGGCTGCCTCGCGCGAGGCCTTCGCCGACCGCTTGGACCAGGGCGACAACGCCGCCCAATGGCTCGCCATCCCGCTGGTCGACGCGCTGGTCGAGGATGGGGTCACCCTGGCGCCGGGGCAGTGCTACGGCTTCGTCCAGCCGCCGATCCTCGGCGGCCGCTATGCGCGCGAGAACATCCGGGCCCTGCCGGTGGAGGAGGTCTTCGGCTTGCGCGGCGAGATCTTCCAGCAGACCAAGGAGCTGCCGGATGGGACCCGCGTCCGGATTCGGCCGAGCGCCGATTAGGATGGCGGGCCGGACCTGGTTCCCCGTTCCTCCTGCCGGCCCTTCCCCTCCGATTCGATCCGCATGCTCGACCACCTCGGTCTCCCCATCTCCGATCTCGAACGCAGCAAGGCCTTCTTCGCGCAGGCGCTCGCGCCGCTCGGCTACCAGCTCCTGGTGGAGTTCGGCGGCACCATGGCCGGCTTCGGCGCCGACGGCAAGCCGGACTTCTGGCTCGCGCAGGGCGACGCCACCGCTCCGGTCCACGTCGCCTTCGCCAGCCCCGACCGCGCCACCGTCGACGCCTTCCACCAGGCCGCGCTCGCCGCCGGCGGCCAGGACAACGGCGCGCCCGGCTTGCGGCCGCATTATCACGAGCACTACTACGGCGCCTTCGTGATCGATCCCGACGGCAACAACATCGAGGCGGTCTGCCACCTGCCGGAGTAGGGGAGGTCCATGAGCGCTCCCGACTTCTCCCGCGAGATCCTGCCGCTCGTCCGTCGGCTGATCCCGGCGGAGGACCTCCGCGCCGAGGTCCAGCGGCCGGCCGCCCCGGGCGTTCCCGGGAGCTTCTCCGCCGAGGTCCGCTTGATCCACCTGCCGAGCGGCCGGGTGGTCACGAGCGGCAAGTATGCGAGCCAAATCGAGAATCAGATCGCAGCCTTGCTGGAGCTGAGGACCCAGCTCGATGATGAATCGGGCGATGAGGATCGCCCCTGAGCGCGTGGATCCCGCCAAACAGATCGAGTCGGCCGCCTGAGCCTTGGGCGTCGGGGCAGCGGAGCTCCGCCGCCTCGAGCAGGCAGAGGCGCGCGCGCTGCTCGCGCAGCTCCGCGACCGCTACACCGGCGGCGCCGCGGTGACGTGGTGGTGGGAGCACTTCCCCCAACCCCTCTCCACCTGGTGCCCGGCCGACGGCGAGGGCTTCGAGCGCCTGCCCGAGATCGTCCCCGATCCGCGGGCGCCGCTCTGGTTCGTGGTGCTGGAGCACGACTCCGACCCCCTCCCGATCTACCAGACCAGCGCGCGCCACGCCGCGGCGGTGATCGCCGAGTGCACCGCCTTCGAATACGCCCTCGTCGCCGCCGACTCGTCCTGGCTGGTCTGCGAGAATCATCACGACACGCTCTTCGCGGTCGGCGAGCCCGCGCGGACCCGGCTCGAGGGCTTGGCGGCGTCCTTAGGATGAGGTCAGGTCGCTGGCGCGACCGGAATCGCGACGTGTTGATGTGCCGCCCCCCGATCCTGCGGGCGACCCCCTTCCCCTTGGTGTTTGCCTCCTTCTCCCTTTCCATGCTGCGCGAGGCGGCAAGCGACCGCCGGCGCCCGCTGGCGAGGAGGAGTTGAGGCGTGGCGCAGTTCGATGGGAAGCGGAGTGAGGGTGGGCCGAAGCAGGGAGAGTGGGCGCCGCCGCGTCCGCCGCGACCGTTGTTCCTGTTCCCCGGCGTGGTGGCGGCGCTCTGCGCCCCCGGCATCCTGCTGGCGGAGCGGCTGGATTGGCCCGAGTCGCCCTTCCACGTCACGCAGCTCCTGGCCTGCCTGCTGTGCCTCCCGCTGGCGGCGCTCTACCTGCTCGTCGCCAGGCGGCGGCGGGCGGAAGGGGCGGCGATCCCGCCGGCGAGGATGGTGTTGGCGTGGCTGGCGGCCATGCTCACCGCCGGCTGGCTGGCCTTCATCGCCTTCGTGATCCTGTCGCTGTCGTTCTCGGACTTCTGATGAACACCTGGATCCTGCTCCTCCGCGGCATCAACGTCGGCGGCCACAACCCGCTGCCGATGGCGGCGCTGCGCCGGACGCTGGAGGGAGCCGGCTACCAGGAGGTGCGCACCTACATCCAGAGCGGCAACGTGGTGCTGCGCGCTGCCGCCCGCAGCAGGGCCGCGTTGGAGCGCAAGCTCGGGGAGGCGATCGAGGCCGAACACGGCTTCCGCCCGCAGTTGCAGGCGTTGAGTCCCGAGGATCTCCAGGCGGCGATCGACGCCAACCCCTATCCCGAGGCCTGCGCCGAGCCCAAGTCGCTGCACTTCAGTTTCCTGGCCGAGCCGGCGGCGGCGGATCTCGATGAGCTGGAGCGGCTGCGGGCGCCGAGCGAGCGCTTCGAGCTCACCGACCGCGTCTTCTACCTCCACGCCCCCGACGGAATCGGCCGGTCGAAGCTGGCCGCGGCGGCGGCAGGGGCGCGCAGTTCGGCGCCGTGCAGTTCAACCAGGGCTGCGACAATTGGGTCGAGGGCAACCTGGTGGTGGGCTGGGACAAGGCCTTCTCCGGCCGCTCGATCACCGGCGACCCGTGGCGTCAGGCCGTGCTCGGCCACCCGCGCTCGCGGAGTTTGCTCGACGCGACGCCTTGGCAATCGGAGCGGTGGCAGCGGAAGTACCCCGGCGTCCGGACCTTGCTCGACGGTGGTGACAACCGCAACTACCTGGTCGGCAACCTCTTGCTCGGGCAGGGCGAATGGGGCGGCGTGGGCCGCAGCCTCTCGCTCGGCAACCGCGCCGCGGCCCCGG
>CAZXTO010000039.1:0-15217 GCA_964643675.1 uncultured Planctomycetales bacterium | reverse complement strand
CTGGCCGACGTTGGTCACGACCCGGTAGCCGTCCTCCTCGAGGCCGGCGTTGGCGGCGACCTTGGCCGCCACCCGCAGCAGGTGGCCGAGCAGGCCGGCGTCGTCCTGCTCGGCGGCGGCGACGCTGGTCAGCGGCTTGCGCGGGATCACCAGGGCGTGGAAGGGGGCCTGCGGGGCGATGTCGGGGAAGGCGACCGCCAGCTCGTCCTCGTAGAGGAAGTCGGCGGGGATCTCGCCGGCCAGGATCTTGGCGAAGATGGTCACGCCGGGTCGCCCCCGCTGGCCGCCTCGCCGGCGCCCTCGGCCGCGGCCACCGCCTGCTTCCAGGCCTGCTCGTCGAGCTGCTCGCTCTCCTCGACCAGCAGCACCGGGATGCCGTCGTCGATCGGGTAGCGCCGGCGGGTGGCCGGGTCGGTCGAGATCAGCCAGTCGCCGTCCTGGACCAGGGTGGCCTTGCTCTCGGGGCAGCGCAGGATGGCGAGGAATTCGGGGTCGAGCGGGGCCATGGCCGCAGTATCGCAGGGCTCTCGCGGAGGGGGAAGCGCGAGGCCCTGCCGGAGGGGAAAGCGCAACGCCGGCCCCGGTCTCGCCGATGTCATAGAATCAGGAAATTCCCCAGCCTGGAACCCCCTCGTGACTGCCGCCCAAGAGCCCTTCCGTTTCCTCCGCTGCCTGGTGGCCGCGGCCAGCGGTTTCCTGTTCACCTTCTTCTTCTTCGCGAGCTGGGAGACGTGGCAGGAGCTATCCACCCAGAACTGGGACGAGGAGGGCCTCGGCTGGCTGAAGGCGGACTTCTGGGCCCGCCAGATGCACCTGAAGGAGGCCGCCGCGGGCGGCGCCCTGACCCTGGTCCTGGCGGTGCTCGGCGAGCTGCTGCGCAAGGCCCCGGTGCCGGGCATCGGCCTGCTGCGCTGGGGCACCCGGGTCTTCGGCGGCCCGGCCGGCTTCGTGGCCATCCTGGTGCTGGCCCTGCTGCCGCGCGGCATCGCCGGGATCAGCCGCCCCGCCGCCGAGGAGGCCGCCCCGAACGTGATGTTCGTCCTGGTCGACACCTGGCGCGGCGACCGCACCAGCTTCCTCGGCTACGAGCGCGAGACCTGGCCGCTGATGGACGAGCTGGTCGAGGAGGGCGTCGTCTTCGAGCGCGCGATCACCCAGGCACCGTGGACCAAGCCGACCGTGGCGACCCTGTTCACCAGCCTGGTGCCCTCCAAGCACGGCGCCATGTCGCACATGCCGCGCGACTCCGGGCGCCGCTTCGTGGCGATGGGCAACCGCCACACCACCCTGGCCGAGAAGCTGGCGGTGGCGGGCTACGACACCGTCGCCATCACCCACAACGCCAACATCCAGCCGGTCTACGGCTTCGGCCAGGGCTTCCGCGAGTTCCGCTTCCTCAACGACTGGGACCTGCGGGCCGAGACCATGATCGCCGAGGCCGAGGACTGGCTCCAGAGCTACGACGGCGACCGCCCCTTCTTCTGCTACCTGCACCTGACCGACCCGCACTACCCCTATGACCCGCCGGCGCCCTACAAGGGCACCTGGGACAAGAGCGGCGACGACTTCAACCTCGAGTACGACGTCATCAAGGACTTCCACGAGGGCAAGCGGGAGATCAGCGCGGCGCAGCTGCAGCACCTCTTCGACGCCTACGACGAGGAGATGCTGTACACCGACTCGCAGCTCACGCCCTTCCTGAAGAGCGTGCAGGAGCGCTACCCGAACACCATCGTGGTGCTGGTCGGCGACCACGGCGACGAGCTGTGGGAGCACGACTCGGTCGGCCATGGCCACGTGCTGTTCGACGAGCTGACCTGGGTGCCGCTGGTGCTGTGGGGGCCGACCCTCGACCCCGCCCGCGTCGCCGGCCAGGTGCGCCTGCTCGACGTCTTCCCGACCCTCATGGAGCTGACCGGCGCCGGCGGCCAGATCCCGCAGATGATGGGCAGCTCGCTGGTCCCGATGATGAAGGGCGAGGAGCAGGGCCACCGCCCCGCCCCGATGGAGACCGGCGGCGACGGCGAGCCGCCGTGGCACGTGCGCGGCCTGTCGATGACCGTCGACGGCGTGCTGTGGAAGATGATCCGCAACGAGAAGGTCGAGGGCGAGGACCCCGACAGCCCGTGGAACAAGGAGCTGTCCTTCGAGCTCTACAACCTCGACGCGGATCCGCTCGAGCAGACCAACCTGGCCGCCGAGCACCCCGAGCTCGTCGAGCAGCTGTTCGAGACCATGAAGGAGATGGGGTGGTACACCCACCCGGACGACCTCGAAGGCGAGGAGGTCCACTGGACGGTCAGCGACGAGACCGCCGAGAACCTCGAGGGCCTCGGCTACATGGACGCGGGTGAGGAGGACGACGAGGAATAGGGCCACCCGTTCTTCACCGCCCCTTCACATTTCCGCCACGCCGAGACCATCCCCGCGGCATAATTTCGGGGCATGACTGCATCGAAGCTCCTTCTGGTCGAGGACGATCCCGACCTGCTGGAGGTGCTCCGGCTGACCCTCCAGAAGGAGGGTTACGACACCATCGAAGCCCGCGACGGCGAGGAGGCCCTGCGCCTCGCCCGGCTGCACGCGCCGGACCTGGTGGTCCTGGACGTCATGCTGCCCAAGCTCGACGGCATCGAGGTGTGCCGGCAGCTGCGCGCCGACCGCGCCCTCCAGGGCGTGGTGGTCCTGATGCTGACCGCGCGCGCCGAGGAGTCCGACGTGGTGCTCGGCCTGGGCGTCGGCGCCGACGACTACGTCTGCAAGCCGGCGCGGCCGCGCGAGCTGGCGGCGCGGGTCAAGGCCCTGCTGCGCCGATCGCGGGCCGGCGACCAGCCGATGGACGACCAGATCATCGCCCGCGGCGAGATCGTGATCGACCCGGTCCGCTTCGAGGTGCGCTGCGGGGAATTCCGGGTCGAGTTCACGCCGACCGAGTTCCGGCTGCTGCAGACCATGATGGCCAGCCCGGGCCGCGTCTTCCGCCGCGCGGAATTGCTGGATTACGCGGTCGGGGTGGGGGTGTACGTCGACGAGCGCAACATCGACACCCACGTCAAGTCGATGCGCAAGAAGCTGGGCGATCGTGCGGGACTGATCGAGACCGTTCGCGGGATCGGTTATCGTTTCGCCGACGATGCCGCCTGAGACCGGACTGCTCGCGGCGGGCCTGCTGGTCGCCGTCGCCCTGTGGCTGCGCGAACGCCGACGCCGCCGGCGCGCCAGCTACGAGGTGGCCGGCGCCGGCCGCCGGCGCGCGGCCTACCGCAAGACCTCGGAGTACCTGTCCGAGGGGGTGGTGCTGCTCGACGCCCGCAGCCGGGTCCTGTTCGCCAATCCGGCCGCGCTGGGCCTGCTGGACATCCGCAAGGCTCCCGACGAGCACCGGCCGCCGGCGCTGAGCGCCTGGGCCGGAGCTCCGATCGCCAACTCGCTCCAGTACGGGAACCCGGAGGAGGTCCACCGGCGGGTGATCGACCTGGAGTCGGGCGACGGCCCGCGCGCGCTCGAGCTCACCACCGGCCCGACCCTGCTCGGCTGGCGCTTCCTGATCCTGCGCGACCTGCGCGGGGCGGCGGCGGTGGACCGCAAGCGCCGCGACTTCGTCGCCAACGCCTCGCACGAGCTCCAGACCCCGATCGCGGCCCTGATCGGCCTGCTCGACCTGCTCGAGGACGCCGACCCGGAGCAGCGGTCCTCGCTGCTCGAGCGGGCGCAGCGGAACGCGCAGAGCCTGTCTACGCTGACCCGGGACCTGCTCGGGCTGGCCCGCGCCGAGGACCCGGACTGGCGGCCCACGCCGCAGGCGCTGCGGGTGCGCGAGGTCATGGAACGGGTGCTGGAGCGGCTCGAGGACAAGGCCACCAACAAGGCGCTCGAGCTGTCGACCGAGGTCGAGCCCGAGGAGCTCGAGATCGTTGCCGACGCGTCCTCCCTGGAGACCGTGCTCGCCAACCTGGTCGACAACGCGCTCTCCTACACCGAAGAGGGCGGCGTGGAGGTGCGCGTTCGCGTCCAGGACGGCCTGGGCGTGGTGGTGGAGGTCGAGGACACCGGCCCTGGCATCGACCCCGAGATCCTGCCGCGGATCTTCGAGCGCTTCTTCCGCGGCGACCCGGCGCGCCGCCGCGCCGCCGGCGGCACCGGTCTCGGCCTGGCCATCGTGCGCAACCTGGTCGGGAGGCTCGGGGGGCGGATCGCGGTCCGGAACCGGCCCGGCGAGGGCGCCCTGTTCCGGGTCGAGCTGCCCCTGAGCCCCGCCAAGCCGCTGTCCGGCGCGGGCCAGGCAAGCTTCAGCTAGGCTTCACCGGCCCTTCATCTTGGTGATCTAGCCTTCTTTCGTGGCGGGAGGCCCTCCCTCCCGCGCCCACCCAACACGGAAATGAAGCTCACCACCTGCCTCTCCCTGGTCGCGGCCCTGGCCCTCGCGGCGCCGCTGTCCGCTCAGCAGTTGAAGGTCGACCAGAAGCTGCCGAAGTACGCCGCCAACGGCGCCAGCGTCTCGGGCAGCCTCAACGCGGTCGGCTCGGACACGATGATCAACCTGCTGACCCTCTGGGGCGAGAAGTTCGCCACCTATCACCCGGGCGTGAAGGTCCAGGTGGAAGGCAAGGGGTCCTCCACTGCCCCGCCGGCCTTGATCGAGGGCACCGCCCAGCTCGGTCCGATGAGCCGCATGATGAAGGACAAGGAGCTGGACGCCTTCATCAAGAAGCACGGCTACGAGCCGACCCGGATCCGCACCTGCCTCGACGCGCTGGCCGTCTTCGTCCACAAGGAAAACCCGATCCAGGGCCTGACCATTGCCCAGGTCGACGCCATGTTCGGCAAGAGCCGCAAGCAGGGCTACCAGGAGGACGTCGCCAAGTGGGGCCAGGCCGGCCTGACCGGCAAGTGGGCCAACGCCCCGCTGAGCCTCTACGGCCGCAACAGTGCCTCCGGCACCTACGGCTTCTTCAAGAAGAACGCGCTCGGCAAGGGCGACTTCAAGGACACCGTCAAGGAGCAGCCCGGCAGCGCCTCGGTGGTCCAGTCCATCACCAGTGACCCGTTCGCGATCGGCTACAGCGGCATCGGCTACCTCACCTCCGGGGTGCGCCCGGTCCCGCTCTCCGAAGACGGCGATGACTACTTCGAGGCCAACCTCGAGAACGTGGTCACGGGTGACTACCCCCTCGGCCGCTTCCTGAACGTCTACATCAATCGCGCCCCGAACGCGGAGGTGGATCCGCTGCGCCGCGAGTTCCTGCGCTTCGTCTTCTCGAAGGAGGGGCAGGAGATCGTGGTCAAGGCGGGCTACTTGCCGATCACCGCCGAGGTCGCCGCCGAGGAGCTGAAGGCTCTTGGCATCCCCTTCCAGCCGGTGAAGAGCTGAGGCGCCTCCTCGCGCCTCGACCCCATCGAAGCACCTTCTTGGGGATGCTCCTCCCGCGCGGGGGCGCATCCCTGACCTGGTGAACAGGAACATGGCAGCGAAGGACTTCAATCGCCGGCGCGCCGCCCTCGATCGGGCGGTCGCGGCCTTGGTGCGTTTCGGGGGGGTGGGCGTTGTGCTCGCGGTGAGCTTCATCGCCGCCTTCCTGATCGCGGAGTCGGCCCCGCTGGCGACGGGGCCGCAGGTCGAGGCGAGCGGCCGCGCGATCCAGGCGGACCAGCCGCTGGCGGTCGGCGTGGAGCCTTTCGTCGAGGCCAGCTGGTCGCTGCGAGCGGACGGCCACCTGCTGTTCCGCGACCTGCGCAGCGGCGAGTTGATCGAGGACCGGGACCTGCTCGCGCTGGAGCCCGGGGAGCGCGTCGAGCGGGTCAAGGTGGCGGTCGACCAGACCGCGCTGGCGGTGGCGACCAGCGCGGGCCGGCTCGCGACCGCGCCGCTCCGCTTCGCGGTGGATTACGGTGAGGAGCTCCAGCGGAGCCACCGGCTCGATGAGACCGCCGTCCGCTGGCTGGCCGAGGGCGGCGCGCCGCTGCTGGCCTTCGACAGCCTGAGCGAGGAGAAGACCATCTGGGGGCTGACCGCGCGCGAGGGCGGCGCCGTCGAGCTGGTCCGGGGCAAGATCAAGGTCAACCGCATGACCGGCGCGGAGCGGGTCAGCTCCAAGCGCCTGTCGCTCGAGCTCCCCGGCCGGCCGGTCGACGCCGCCCTGCTGGAGAACGGCAGCTTCCTGATCGCCTTCGAGGACGGCAGCCTGCGCGCCTGGCAGGCCTCGCGCGACTTCAAGCAGATCGAAGCGCGCGGCGCGGCCGAGGGCGGCGCGGCGATCCTGGAGCTGCAGCCGATGATCGGCGCCGGTTCGACCCTGGTGGCGCGCGCCGACGGCAGCGTCGAGCGTTGGATGCTGATCCCGCAGGAGCGCGGGGAGCCGGTGCTCGGACCGGGCGCCTCGATGCCGGGGGTCGTGCCGGGGCTGAAGGGCCTGGTGCCCTCGACCCGGCAGCGGCTGTTCTTCGCCCTCGGCGACGGCGAGGTCCGGATCGGACAGGCCACCGCCGGGGAGTACCTGGGCGTCCTCGAGACCTCGGGGCAGGTCGCCGGCCTCTCGATCTCCCCGCGCGAGGATCACCTGCTGCTGCATCACGCCGACGGCAGCCTGGAGCTGCGCGAGACCGAACTCGGCTTCCCCTCGGTCACCGCCCACACCCTGTTCGGCAAGGTGCTCTACGAGGGGGCCGGCGCGCCCGCCTGGACCTGGCAGTCGACCGGCGGCACCGACGCCTACGAGCCCAAGATCTCCTTCGTGCCGTTGATCGTCGGCACCCTGAAGGGCACCTTCTGGTCGCTGCTGCCCTCGATCCCGCTGGCGCTGCTCGGCGCCCTGTTCACCGCCCGCTTCCTGCGCGGGCGCGCGCGAGAGATCGTGAAGCCGCTGATCGAGCTGCTGGCCGGCATCCCGTCGGTGATCCTCGGCTTCGTCGGCGCGCTCTACCTGGCGCCGGCGATCCAGGACCGCATGATCTCGGTGCTGCTGCTGCCGATCGCGCTGGTGGTCTTCACGGTCCTGCTCGGCGTGGTCTGGGCCCGGCTGCCGCTGCGCCGGCGGCTGGTCCTGCACGAGGGCTGGGCGCCCTTCTTCCTGGTCGGCGCCTACCTCCTGATCGCCTACGGGGTGATGCAGGCCGGCCCGTGGCTGGAGGAGGCGGTGTTCGGCAGCAGCTTCCGCTTGTGGGTCCCCGACGGCCTCGGCCTTCCCTTCGAGCAGCGCAACGCGGCCGTGGTCGGGCTGGCGATGGGCTTCGCGGTGACGCCGCTGATCTTCACCCTGGCCGAGGACGCCTTCCGCAACGTGCCCGAGACCCTGGCCGAGGCCAGCCTGGCGCTGGGCGCCACCAAGTGGCAGACCGCGGTGCGAGTGATCGCGCCGCCGGCGATGCCCGGGGTGGTGGCGGCGATCATGCTCGGACTGGGACGCGCAGTGGGGGAGACCATGATCGTGCTGATGGCGACCGGCAACACGCCGATCACCGGCATGAACGTGCTCCAGGGCTTCCGCGCCCTGTCGGCCAACCTGGCGGTGGAGCTGCCGGAGGCGCCGCACGGCGAGTCGCTCTATCGCACGCTGTTCCTGTCGGCGCTGCTCCTGTTCGCCTTCACCTTCCTCATCAACACCCTGGCCGAGGTCGTGCGGGTGCGCGGCCGCAAAGCGCTATGAGCGATCTCCTCGGAGGAACCCGCACCGACTACCGCGGCAGCATCGGCAGCTTCCTGTGCGCCGGGGCGGTGGCCGCCGTCCTGCTCGCGGTGGTGCTCCTGTTCGCGCTGCTCCTGATGCGCGGCGCCTCGGCCTTCTGGCCGCGTGATCTGGTCGAGTGGAAGATGGCCGACGGCGCGGTCTACCTGGTCGAGGAGCTCGACACCCACGACGATGGTTCGATCCGGGCGCGCGTCGCCAACCGTGAGCACTACGCGCTCGACTTCCTGATCGCGGCGCCCGAGGAGATCCTCGAGAAGTCGGTGCCGGTCGACGCGGTGCGGCTGGAGCGCAGCGAGAACGGCCCCTTCCACGGCTACCTGGTCGCCGAGGGCGCCGAGAGCTGGCAGCTCGAGCTGCCCGACCGGACGCCGATCGAGCTGCCGGCCGCCGAGGTGCTGCGCAAGAGCCACCCGAACCAGCTGGGCTTCTTCGGCCGCCTGGCGGCCTGGTTCGGCGGCGTAGGTCGCTTCATCGTCGAGGACCCGCGCAACGCCAACCAGGAGGGCGGGGTGTGGCCGGCCCTGGTCGGCACCTCCCTGCTCGTGATCCTGATGTCGATCATGGTGGTGCCCTTCGGTGTCATGGCCGCGGTGTACCTGAACGAGTACGCCCTCGACACCTGGTTCGTGCGGCTGGTGCGGGTGGCGGTGAACAACCTCGCCGGCGTGCCCTCGATCGTCTACGGCGTGTTCGGGCTCGGCTTCCTCGTCTACGGCGTCGGCGGCCTCGCCGATCAGCTGCTGTTCGCCGACTCCTTGCCGACGCCGACCTTCGGCGCCGGCGGTGTGCTGTGGGCTTCGGTCACGATGGCCCTGCTCACGGTGCCGGTGGTGGTGGTGGCGACCGAGGAGGGCCTGCGCGCGGTGCCGCGCGAGCGCCGCGATGCCGCGCTTGCACTCGGCGCCACCCGCTGGGAGATGCTGCGGCACGTGATCCTGCCCGGGGCCCGCCCCGGCATCCTCACCGGCACCATCCTGGCGGTGTCGCGCGCGGCCGGCGAGGTCGCGCCGCTGATGCTGACCGGCGTGGTCGGCTTCGCACGCGAGCTGCCGGTCAGCGGCGAGTTCCCCTATCTCCACCTGAACGAGCGCTTCATGCACCTCGGCTTCCACATCTACGCGGTGGGCTTCCAGGCGCCCAACGTCGAGGCCGCCGAGCCGCTGGTCTACGCCACCGCCGCCCTGCTGCTGGCCCTCGTGCTGCTGCTCAACCTGACCGCGATCCGCATCCGCTCCCGGGTGCGCCGCGCCTTGAACGGAAAGTGACTCCCTTGACCCAGGAACCCACCACCTCCCTCGGACGGATCGCGGTCGACGCCGCCGCGCGGCGGCCGTTGCTCGAGGACCGCGAGGCCCCCGTCATCCGCGTGCGGGACATGGACTTCCACTACGGCGCCGCCCAGGCCCTGTGGAGCATCGACCTCGACATCCCGCGCGGCAAGGTGATGGCGCTGATCGGCCCCTCCGGCTGCGGCAAGTCCACCTTCCTGCGCTCGCTCAACCGCATGAACGACACCATCGAGGGCGCTCGGGTCGACGGCCAGGTGCTGCTGGACGGGGTCAACGTGAACTCCGCCGAGGTCGACGTGGTCGAGCTGCGTCGGCGGGTCGGCATGGTGTTCCAGCGCCCCAACCCCTTCCCGATGTCGATCTACGACAACATCGCCTTCGGCCCGCGCCTGCACGGAACGACCAAGAAGGCCGAGCTCGACGAACTGGTCGAGCGCTGCCTGAAGGGCGCCGCGTTGTGGGAGGAGGTGAACGACCGGCTGAAGACCTCCGCCCTGGCCTTATCGGGCGGGCAGCAGCAGCGGCTGTGCATCGCCCGCGCGCTGGCGAACGAGCCCGAGGTGCTGCTGCTGGACGAGCCGGCCTCGGCGCTCGACCCGAAGTCGACCGCCAAGATCGAGGACCTCATCTTCGAGCTGCGCGGGCGCTACACGATCGTGATCGTCACCCACAACATGCAGCAGGCGGCCCGCGTCTCGGACAACGCGGCCTTCTTCCTCAAGGGCAAGCTGATCGAGGTCGACTCGACCGAGGTCGTGTTCACCAACCCGGCGCAGCGCGAGACCGAGCACTACATCACCGGCCGCTTCGGCTAGGAACCCGATGACCAAGCACTTCCAGAGAGACCTGGCCGCCTTCACCGACGACCTGCTGCGCATCACCGCCGCGGTCGAGGAGGCGCTCGCCGAATCGCTCAACGCCATCCTGGCGCGGGACCCGGAGCTCGCCCGGAAGGTGGTCGAGATGGACGACGAGATCGACCAGCTCGAGGTCCAGCTCGAGGAGGACGCGCTCAAGATCCTGGCGCTGCACGCCCCGGTCGCGCGCGACCTGCGCTACCTGGTGGCGGCGCTCAAGATCAACAACGACCTCGAGCGCATCGCCGACATGGCCGCCAACATCGCCCGGCGGGCGCTGGACCTGGCCGAGTACGAACCGGTCACGCCGCCGGCCCAGATCGAGGAGATGGCGGCGCGGACCCGGCTGATGGTGCGGCAGACCATCCACGCCTTGGTGAACCGGGACCCGGAGCTGGCCCAGACCGTGCGCGAGGAGGACGACGCGATCGACGAGATGCAGCGCCTGATGCTGCAGGAACTGGAGGACCGGATGACGGCTGGCCCGCCAGGACAAGTCGGAGCGCTTTTGCGGTGGTTCGGAGTCGTCCGCAACCTCGAGCGGGTGGCCGATCTGGCGACCAACATCTCCGAGGACATCCTCTATGTGATCGAGGGCGAGATCGTCCGCCACCGCTAGGCGGGGGGGCCAGCGGCCCCGGAGGCGCCGTCCGGGCGCCTCCGCGGATCCTTCACATTTCCTCCACCATCTTCACATTCCCTTCAACAGCGCTCCTTATCGTCCCGGGCGAATCGGCACCCCTTCTCCCCCCGAATCGTCCGATGCCTCCCCAAGACCGCGCTCTGACCGATCCGGTCACGCCGAACCCGGCGCCGCGCCAGGGCCTCGCCGCCGTGGCCGGCCGGATCCTGTGGCTGATCGCTCTGCTCTACTTCTTCCTGGTGGCGATCAAGCTGCTGGAGAGCGGCATCAAGATGTTCGGCGAGGACACCGCCGAGGGCTTGTTCGTCGGCATCGCCAACCCCTTCGCCGGTCTGGCGGTGGGGATCATGGCGACCGCCCTGATGCAGTCCTCCTCGGCCACGACCTCGATCATCGTCGGCCTGGTCGGCTCCGGCACCCTGGGGGTGGCGACCGCGGTGCCGATGATCATGGGGGCGAACATCGGCACCACCGTGACCAACACCCTGGTCTCGATCGGCCACGTGCGGCGCAGCCAGGAGTTCCGGCGCGCCTTCGCCGCCGCCACGGTGCACGACTTCTTCAACCTGCTCGCGGTGGCGGTGATGCTGCCGATCGAGGTGGCGACCGGCTTCCTCTCCAACACCGCGCACTCGATCGCCTCGCGGATGGAGATGGGCGGCGGCGGGGCCTTCAAGAGCCCGATCAAGACCGCGGTCAAGGAGGCCGCCGGGGTGGTGAAGGACTTCGTCACCAACACCCTGGGCCTCGAGGGCGGGGTGGCCGCCACCATCCTGCTGGTCCTGGGCGTGGGCCTGGTGTTCCTGGCCCTGGCCATGATCACCAAGAACATGCGCCAGCTGATCGCCGCCAAGGCCGAGAAGGCGCTGAACGCGGCGCTGAAGCGCTCGGCGGTGTTCGCGATCTCGATCGGCGCCCTGGTGACGGTCTCGGTCCAGTCCTCCAGCATCACCACCTCGCTGCTGGTGCCGCTGTGCGGCTCCGGCATCCTGACCCTGGAGAACGCCTTCCCGGTGATGCTCGGCGCCAACATCGGCACCACCATCACCGCCTTCCTGGCCTCGCTGGCCTCGGACCAGATCAGCGGTCTGGAGATCGCCCTGGTCCACGTCATGTTCAACATGCTCGGCGTGGTCGGGGTCTACCCGATCAAGGCGATCCGCCACCTGCCGATCCGCATGGCCACCGGCCTGGCCGTGCGCGCGACCGGCAACAAGCTGTGGATCCTCGCCTACCTCGGCGTCCTGTTCGTCCTGGTGCCGCTGACCGGCATCCTCCTGTTCCGCTAGACTGACCCAAGATGTTCGACTGGCTCAAAGCGCTCCGGGCCCAACCCTCCGGACTCCAAGACATCATGCAGTTCTTCGAGCAGATGCTCGAGGACGGCCGCCACGCCTTCGACGTGGCCGCCAACGCCTTGCTCGGCGGCACCGATCCCGAGGTCATCAAGGAGGACCTGTGGGCGACCGACAAGCGCATCAACCGCAACGAGCGGCGGATCCGCCGCATGCTGATCACCCACGCCGCGGTCCACGGGCGCACCGAATTCCCGGTCTGCCTGACCCTGATGAGCCTGGTCAAGGACGCCGAGCGCATCGGCGACTACGCCAAGAACATCTTCGACCTGGTGCGGGTCGGGCGCGGGCTGCCGAAGGACTCGGTAGAGGACCTGGTCCAGCTCAAGGACACCGTCAGCACCCTGCTGGCCAAGGCCCGCAACATCTACGAGAGCCAGGACGAGGAGGGCGCCAAGGCCTTCCTGGCCGAGTGCGACGCGATCCAGAGCCACTGCGACGGCAAGGTCGACGCCATGATCCTGCGCGAGGACGGCGGCGGCGAGGTGGCGGCGACCGCGCTGACCTACCGCTACGTGAAGCGCATCGTCAGCCACGCGATGAACGTCATCACCAGCGTGGTGATGCCGCTCGACCGGCTCGACTACTACGACGAGCCGCGCGACCGCGGCTAGCGCGGCCGGCTCCGACTCCGACTCCGACTCCGGCGCCGTCGCGGCTAGCCCTGGCCGCCGCGACGCAGCAGCCAGAGGAAGGCCGGGGCGCCGAGCAGGGCGGTGAGCACGCCGACCGGCAGCTCGCTGTGGCGGCCGAGCAGCTCCAGGGAGCGTGCGGCGGCGTCGGCCATGGCCAGGAAGGCGCCGCCGGCCAGCCAGCAGGCCGGCAGCAGCACCGCGTGGCGCATGCCGGCGAAGGGGCGCACGGCGTGGGGGACGAGCAGGCCGACGAAGCCGATCGGGCCGGTGTGGGCGACCACGGCCGCGGTCAGCAGGCCGGTGCCGAACAGCAGGTCGCGGCGGGCGGCGCGCGGGTTCACCCCGCGGGCCTCGGCCAGCTCGGCGTCGAAGGCCAGGAAGTCGAGGGCGCGCAGCCGCCACAGCACCGGCGCGAGGCCGACCGCCAGCCAGGGCAGCATCGCGGCCGGGGTCTCGAAGCCGACCACCTCGACCGAGCCCATCAGCCAGCGGTCCATGCTGGCGAGGCGGTAGGGGTCGGCCAGGTAGCGGACCAGCAGCATGCCGGCGGCGAAGAGGAAGTTCAGGGTGACGCCGGCGAGCAGCAGGCCGTCGGCCCGGGTGGAGCGTTTGGCCACCGCCAGCACCAATCCGACTTCCAAGAGAGCGAAGACCAGAGCGAGCGGGCGTGGCGAGTTGGCGAGGGCCAGGGCGGGGAAGGCCAGGACCAGGAAGGCGCCGAAGGTGCCCGCTGCCGAGACCCCGAGGGTGAAGGGGGTGGCGAGCGGATTGCGGAGCAGGGTCTGGAGCACCGCGCCCGCCAAGGCCAGGGTGCCGCCGGCCAGCCAGGCGGTGAGGGCCCGCGGCAGGCGCAATTCGGCCAGGATGCGGGCGTCGGGGCCCCATTCCGCCCGCGGCTGGCCCAGAATCTGCTGAAGGGCCGCGCCGAGGTCCAGATCGACCGCCCCGAACAGGGGCACCGAGGCCACCGTCGCCAGCGAGAGCGCGGCGAGCGTGCCGATCAGGGCGGCGGCGGGGGGGCGCTTTTCCATCGACGCGGCGGGCCAGGATCGGCAGGATCTTAGCCGTCGCCGGGCGGATCCGCGGCGCCCGGAGCCAGCCGGGCGGCGCCGCCTGCCGCCCCGGGGCCACCGCCCATGCCTCTCGAGATGAAACCCCGCTGCGAGCGCTGCGAGGCGCCGCTGCCGCCGGATCGGCCCGGGGCCTGGATCTGCAGCTACGAGTGCAGCTGGTGCGCGGACTGCGCCGAGCAGCTCGGACACCGCTGCCCGAATTGCGGCGGCGAACTGCAAGCGCGGCCGCGGCGGGAGCCTCCGCCGTCCGCACAGAGCTGATTCCCTCTACCTGACCGGAGGGGACCGTGTTATTAGACTAGGGCCAGCCCGGAGCAATCATGCCCACTGCCGTCTCTCGTTTTTCCCAGCTTCCTCTCCCGGTCCTTGTTTTCCTGTTCGCCAGCACTGCGGCAAGCGCCCAGTCCGGTGAGGAGAGCGGGTTGCGCGCCCGCATCCATGGCGGCTTCAGCCCGTCGACCGAATTCGACAACAACGTGCCGGCGGAAGTGACGGTCTACCGCGCCGGCCTGGACCTGGAGTACGACCTCGACCTGGGTTCGGACGCCGCCTTCACGATCGGCGCTGGCAGCGAGGTCGGCACCTACGACTTCGACGCCTTCGGCGCGGTCCCCGCCGGGACCGGCGGCGCCTTCGCGCACTATGCGATCGGCTCGATCTACGGCAACTACCACCGCGCGCTCGACCAGGAGACCGACCTCTACTTCCAGGGCCGGATCCTGAGCGGCATGGACGTCGGCGCCAAGGTCGAGGACACCTTCCACTTCGGCTTGGTCGCCGGCGCGACCCAGGTGATCGACGAGGACCTCACGATCGGCGTCGGCCTGGGCGTGATGACCCGCCTCGAGGAGGACCTGGTCCTCTACCCGGTGCCGCTGGTGGAGTGGCGCATCGACGACCAGTGGCGCCTGAGCACCGGCCACGTCACCGCCAACGCCTCCGGCTTCGAGGACCTGGCCGGCGTGCGGCTCTACCACGCCACCAACGAGACCACCGACTGCTACCTCGGCCTCGGCTGGCAGCTGCGGCAGTACCGGATGGATGACGACCCGAGCGACGCCTACCCCGAGGGCGCGGTGGTCGACAACCGCCTGTCGCTCTACGGCGGCGCGGTGTGGAAGGTGCAGCACAACACCGTGGTCCACCTGAACCTGGGCTACCACCTGCGGCAGGAATTCGACGCCCACAACGTGTCCGGCCCCAACCCGGCCGACCTGCAGACCGATCCGGCGCCCTTCGTCGGGGTCGGCCTCGAGTACCGCTTCTGATCGGCCCGGGGCGGCCGGGCCTCCGGGCTCAGCCTCCCTGCGCTCCCGGCGCACCAGCTCGAAGTGGTCGCCGAAGACCGGGCGGAGCCGGCCCTCCTCCAGGACCTCGTCCGGGGCGCCGCGGGCGGCCACCGCGCCGTCGCGCAGCAGCACCAGCTCGTCGGCGAAGGCGGCCGCCAGGTTCAGGTCGTGGGTGACGCACAGCACGCCGAAGCCGTCGCGGGCCAGGCGGCGGAGCAGGGCAAAGAGGGCGGCCTGGTGGTGCAGGTCGAGCATCGCCGCCGGTTCGTCGAGCAGCAGCCAGTCGGGTTCCTGGGCCAGCACGCTGGCGACTAGGACGCGGCGGCGCTCGCCGCCGGAGAGCTCGCCCAGGCGGCGCGGGGCCAGCTCGTCGGCCTCGACCAGCTCCAGC
>CAZXTO010000038.1:0-15242 GCA_964643675.1 uncultured Planctomycetales bacterium | reverse complement strand
GCCTGGACGCGGCCCTGATCCTGGACCCGCGCAACCAGGACGCGCTCGCCCTGCGCGAGATCGCCAACGAGGCCTGGCACGACTTCCGCCAGCGCCGCACCACCACCCGCTTCCGCAGCGCCTGGAAGGACACCTTCCAAGAGCTGCGCCAGCTCGCGATCCCGCCCTCGGACGTGATCGACTTCGATCGTGATCACTGGATCGACGTGGTGGTCAACCGCCAGCCGCTGGGGAGCGAGACCGCGGCCGCCGAGGTCGACCCGGCCACCGCCGCGATCCAGATGCAGCTGGAGCAGACCCGCGTCACCCCGCGCTACGAGGAGCTGCTGGTCGAGGACGTGGCCGAGAACCTGGCCGCGCTGACCCGGGTCAGCTTCGTCGTCTCCCGCGCCGTGCGCGAGGACGTCGACGAGGACGTCAAGACCCTCAACCTGGTCAACAACAACCCGATGCAGGTCGCCCGCCTGCTCGACCTGATCGAGAGCCTGACCGGCGGCGAGGTGCGCTTCGTGGTCCGCAACGGCGTGGTCAACGTGCTCAGCGCCGAAGAGGCCTCCGGCGGCTACGTGCTGCACAAGTACGAGGTGCGCGACATCGTCCGCGCGGTCAAGGACTTCGTCGGCGTGGACGTCAACCTGGCCCCCTCGGGCGGCCTGGAAGAGGTCGAAGAAGAGCCGATCGAGCGCGACGCCACCATCCTCTCCGAGGACGACCTGCTGGCCGCGATCCAAGAGAACATCGACCCGGACTCCTGGGAAGACAACATCTCGATCGAGAACGGCACCTTGATCGTGCGCCACTCCCCCGAGGTGCAGGCGCGCATCGCCAAGCTGCTCGACGACCTGCGCAAGTCGGCCAACATCATGGTCGAGATCAAGGTCCGCTTCCTGAAGGTCGAGGACTCCTTCCTGCAGGACATCGGCGTCGACTTCCGCGGCCTCGGTGACGCCGGCGAAGGCGGCATGGGCACCAACAGCGTGTTCGACGACTTCGGCTCCACCGGCTTCGGCAGCCCGGGCGCTCCGGGCGTGCTGGGCACCGGCAACGACGCCGGCGCCTACTTCCGCGAGGCCAGCGACAACGTCAACATCATCAGCCGCACCGAGAACCTCTACGACGCCGGCCTCGGCGACGAAGAGGGCCTGGTCGGCTCCGGCGGCCTGTCGCTGCAGTACACCTGGCTCGACGACACCCAGCTCCAGATGGTGCTGCGCGCGGTCGAGAAGTCCCGCCGCAGCGAGGTCCTCACCGAGTCCAGGCTGATGGTGTACAACACCCAGCGGGCCACCCTGACCGTCGCCAACCAGGTCTCCTACGTCGGTGACTTCGACGTCGAGATCGCCCAGGCCGCGGCCATCGCCGACCCGATCGTGCGCGTCGCCCGCGACGGCGTCTACCTGGACGTCCGCCCGGTGGTGTCGGCCGACCGGCGCTTCACCTTCATCGACGTGCGTCCGACCGTCGCCACGCTGAAGCGGCCGATTCCGTCCTTCCAGACCTCGCTGGGCACCGGCTCGCCGGTCACCCTGCAGCTGCCGGAGCTCGAGCTCCAGAAGATCCGCACCCGGGTCCTGATCCCGGACGGCGGCACCCTGCTGTTGGGCGGCATGAAGGTCATCGACGAGCAGGAGCTGGAGTCCGGCGTGCCCTTCCTCAACCGGGTCCCGCTGCTCTCCTTCTTCTTCTCGCGGAAGGGCGAGTACGAGTCCTACAAGAAGCTGCTGATCCTCCTCACCTCCCGGGTCGTGATTCCGGCGGAGAGCGAGCCGGTCGCTGTGCCGGGAGCCGCTCGCTAGCCGGCGGAGGACGGCCGGGGCAGATTTGGTTGCCCCGGCCGTTGCCGTTTCTACTAACACCGAATCGCTGGAATTAGAGCTGCCATGCTTGTCCAGGCCGGGATCGCCCTCTGTTGCCTCATCACCCCCACGCAGGACCCTGACGCAGGAAGCGCCGAGGTCCGCCGGGAGTCCGCCTTCGCCCGCGCGCTGGCGTACGATTTCCGATTCACCGACCTCTCCGAGGTGGTGTTGGATCGTGCGCTCGCCAAGGCCGACGGCACCGACCGCAGCCGGCTGCTGCTCGACCGCTGCGACATCCGCAAGCTCGCCGCCGGCACCGCCCGCGACAGCGCCTCCAAGGTGGTGGCCCTGCAGAGCGCCGGCGAGGCCTACCAGGAGTTCCTGGCCTCCTCACCGCCGGCCGGCCTCGCCAACGAGGCCCGCGTGAGCCTGGGCGAGCTGGCCTACGACTTCGGCTCCACCCTCGGGCTGCTGTTCGAGACCACGCCGCCCCCGGCGGAGCAGAAGAAGGAGCTGATCGCCACCGCCGAGGACCTGTTCCGCACCACCCTGCAGGGCCTCAACGAGGTGATCTCGGTCTGGGAGCAGATGGACTCCGAGTCGAAGGACTCGACCCGCTTCACGACCTACTTCCCGTCGATGTTCTACAAGTCGATGGTGTTCTACCACTGGGCGGCGCTCTATCCGCCCGGCTCCATCGAGCGCAACAGCCAGAGCGAGCAGGCCATCAGCAGCCTGGAGCAGTTCGCGCTGCTGGCCGGCGACAACTCCCGGGCCGGCTTCATGGGCTACAAGCACATGGCCGACGTCTACGCCATGCGCGCCGAGCACGAGATGGCCGAGGCCTTCTACGAGCACGTGCTCATGAACTGCGTGAACGCGGACGCCGACTACGCCCCCGCCGAGCGCGACGGCCGCGAGCGCGTGGTCCAGGACGCCTACCTCAGCTACCTGCGCTACCGCCTCGGGCTGGGCCAGCTGGCGCAGGCCCGCCAGCTCGGCGAGAACTTCCAGAACTGGATCGAGGAGGAGGGCATCTTCCTCAAGGACCCCGGCTACCGCACCATGCTGCAGCTGGCACGGCTGTCGATCGAGGACGGCGAGTTCGGCGAGGCGATCGGCATCGCCCGCATGGTCGCGGAGGAGAACACCCAGTCGGTGCTCCGCCTCGAGGCCAACCAGGTCATGGCCGAGGCCATCGACTCCGCCCCCGCGGACGCCGAGATCGACCTCCAGGTCCTGTTCGCGGCCGCCGAGGGCGCCTTCCTGTCGAAGAAGTTCGACGAGTGTCTGCCGCTGTTCATGATGCTGCTGCCGCGGCTCGAGAGCTCGCGGCAGGGCGACGAGTTCGGCGCCCGGACCTACTACTACCTGGGCCGCGCCTACGGCTACCTCGACCGCGAGCTGGAGTCCGCCATCAGCTTCGAGCAGGGCTACGAGCGCTACGGCAGCGACGAGGACCACGGCGCCAAGATCGCCGACCTGTGGCTCAAGTCCGCCACCCGCTTCCGCGACAAGGCCAGCGGCGACCCGGACCTGAACGACTTCTACAACCGGGCCATCGAGGCGGTGAAGGCCACCTCGGCCGCGCCCGACCAGGCCATCTGGCGCGACGCCGAGAGCCTGTACGAGAAGGCCAAGGAGCTGGGCAAGGTCGCGGCCGGCAAGGGCGCGGTCAGCGCCGAGGCGCGCGCGGCCCTGGCCGCGCTCGACGACGCCAAGCGGGCCTACCAGAACATCCAGCGCGGCAGCCGCTACTACGAGCGCGCGATCGTCAAGCAGGGGCTGTGCGACTACCGCGGCGGCTTCTGGGAGCCGGAGCGCTGGGAGAGCGCCCACGCCGCCTTCCAGGACTACGTGGACGTCTACGTCCAGGACCCGCAGAACTCTCCCACCGACGCCGCCGGCCGCAAGGCCCAGACCGAGGAGACCGCCCGCGCCGACTACTACCTCGGCCGGATCCGCCTCGAGCAGGCCAAGGCGGGCGACGCCGGCGCCTGGGAGAAGGTGCTGCAGGAGTACGAGGGCTACCTCGAGCGGCACCCGGAGCAGACCAAGAGCTACGGCATCGCCTCCCACCTGCACTGCGTCCAGGCCCTGATCGCGCTCGATCGCATCGACCAGGCCATCGCCCGCTACGAGGTGATCGCCAACGGCGGCTTCGACGACAAGAGCATCGCCTCGGCGGCCTACATGCTGTTCTCCTACTACCTCAAGGAGATCGAGGGCAGCCAGGGCGACGCCCAGCTGCTGGCCCAGCAGAACGCCGCCAACTACCTCAACATCACCAACCAGCGCACGCCGCGCCCGACCTGGCAGAACCGGGTCAAGGAGGCCCGCCTGCGCATGGACATCGGTGAGGCCGCCACCGCCGGCAAGATCTTCGAGGACGTGCTCGACCGCTACGAGATCACCGGCAACAGCCTGTTCTTCGTCGAGATGGACCTGATCGGGTCCTACCTCGCCCAGGACAAGGCCGGCGCCGCGATGCCGCTGCTCGAGGGCATCCTCGAGCGGGACCCGCGCAAGGCCAACTCCGAACGGGTGCTGGACGCCCTGGTCAAGAGCCTGGCCGGCTGGCCGGAGCTGCGCGAGGGCCGGGTGGTCGAGATCCTCGGCGTCGGCGGCGACGACGAGACCTTCACCAAGGCGGCCGAGTACAACACCACCCAGCAGCGCATCGCCGAGAACGACGCGGCCAAGAACAACATCAACCGCTTCCAGCACCCGGGCTGGATCCGTGCCCGCCTGCAGTACGCCTACATCCTCTACGGATGGGGCCAGGTGGTGCCCGCCAAGAAGGGCAAGCACCTCGACCTGGTGAACAGCTACGAGAAGCTCGACCCGGGCTTCGCAGCCGTCTCCGAGTACGCCGGCGAAGACGCCGCCAAGATCTTCCTGTGGCTCAAGACCCGCTGACCCGGCCATGCTGACCCTCTCCGCAATCGTCCTCGCCCTGCCCGTCGCCGCCCTGCCGCAGGACCGGGTGCGCTTCACCGACGGCAGCTCCCGCGCCGGCAAGATCGTCTCGGCCAGCCTCGAGGAGGTCCGCCTCGACACCGGCGGCGACGAGTCCTCCTCCCCCTCCGGGGAGATCCTGGAGCTCAGCTACGGCGGCCTGCCGCCGGCGATGGCCCAGGCCGAAGAGCTGCTGGCCAGCCAGGAGTTCCAGAACGCCGTCAACCTGTTCGACTCGGCCACCGCCGAGGAGGAGCCGGCGGCGATGATGGCCAAGCTGCGCAAGGCCGAGGCCCTGCTGGCCTGGTCGGCGATCGACTCCGGCCAGGCCTCGGACGCGGTCGCCGCCTTCCGCGACTGGACCGCGACCTACCCCGACCACTTCCTGCTGCCGCGGGTCCGCACCGGCCTCGCCCGCGCCCTGGCCCGCGCCGGCCAGGTCGAGCAGGCGGCCCAGGAGCTCGAGGACGTGGCCTCGCTGGCCTTCGAGAAGAACCTGCCCGCCACGGTCGAGTACCGCGCCCGCCTGACCCGCTGCCAGGTCTACCTGGAAGGGAACCAGGTCAGCGTCGCCGCCACCCGCCTGCAGGACCTGGTCCCCAAGATGCAGCGCTCCGCCGGCGACTCGAACACGCCCCAGGGCGTCCGCGCCACCCTCCGCGGCCTGGTCTCCCAAGGCCAGGTGCTGCTGGGCGACGCGATCGAGGTCGACCAAGGCACCTCCGCTGCCCAGAGCTACTGGGAGGGCCTGCTGCGCGGGACTGACCTGAGCTCCGACGTGCGCGCCGCCGCCACCCTCGGCCTCGCCAAGGCCGCCAAGGCCGGTGGGCAAGCCCGCCGCGCCCAGCTCCTCGCCGCCCGGGTCGTCGCCACGATGCCCGCCGGCCGGGAGGTCTCCGCTCGAGCCCTCTACCTGCTCGGCGAGATCTCTGCGGAGCTCGGAGACGACATCGCCGCCAGCCGGAGCTACTTCCGGATGGTGGTGGAGCAGTATCCGGGCACCACTTGGGCCGCCAAGGCCCGGGAAATGGCCGGCGAATGAGGCTTCCTCGCCCGCTCCGCCGTCGCCAACGCTAGAATCCTCCTTCCAACACGCTTCGGGCCAGGTACTTGGCCCGCAACCTGAGCCTGATCCCCCCGAGAAAATCATGAACCTCCGCTACCTTGCCTGCGCCTTCACCGGCTGGCTTGCCAGCGCCGCCCACGTCCTCGCCCAGGACCCGGCGGCCGGAGACGCCCCCACCGAGAAGGTCGGCCTGTTCCAAGCCATCGGCCAAGGTGGTCCGATCGGCTTCGCGATCATCGGCGTCTCGGTCGTGGCCGGCACGCTGATCGTCGAGCACTTCATGAGCATCAAGCGCGACAAGCTCGCGCCGCCGGAAGCCATCGACGAGATCGAGGAGCTGCTCCAAGAGGGCAACTACCAGGAGGTCCTGGAGTACTGCGAGGCCGAGCCGAACTTCTTCACCAACGTCGTCGCCTCGGGCGTGCGCAAGCTGGGTTACCCCTACGCTGCGGTCGAGAAGGCGATCGAGGAGATGGAGGACGAGGAGTCGGTCAAGCTGCACCAGAAGATCGGTTGGCTGTCGCTGATCTCCGGAGTCGCCCCGATGATGGGTCTGTTCGGAACGGTGACCGGCATGGTCGGCGCGTTCGGAACGATCGCGACCACCGCCAGCCCCGAGCCGCGCGACTTCGCGGGTGACATCCAGCTCGCGCTGATCACCACCGTGCTCGGTCTGACCGTGGCCATCCCGGTGACCGCGTTCTACACCTTCTTCCGCAACCGCGTCACCATGCTCTCGATCGAGATCGGCGCCATCGTGGAAGAGATGTTCGAGCGCTTCCGCACCTCCTCCGACTGATCGACCGGTAACCACCCCCACCCGGCATCCTAGAGACCCTGTGGAGACGAGAAGATGAGCGATAGGGCCAGACCTGATACCGAAGTCGAAATGGACATGACGCCGATGATCGACGTCACGTTCCTGCTCGTCATCTTCTTCATCATCGTGAACGACATGACCCAGAGCGAGCTGGAGGACCTGAAACTCCCGATCGCGATGGAGGCCGGCCACGACGATCCTCCGCCCGGGCGCCCGATCCTCAACGTGATGCCGGAAGGGGAGGTCATCTGGAAGAAGAACATGCTCTACTTCCCGGGCATGCAGCCGCCTCCCGAGGCGCCGCCGAACCCCTTCCGCAAGGGGCAGCCCGACTTCTACTACAAGCTGGCTCAGCAGCTGTCCCGCTTCGCCGACAAGATGCCGAAGCAGGTCGACGAGAAGCACCCGGGTCTGGGCGAACTGCCCGACGACCCGATCCTGATCCGCGCGGACCGCAACACCGAGTTCAAGCACATCTCCAAGATCATGGAGACCTGCACCCGCCCCGAGATCAAGATCTGGAAGGTCCAGCTCGCGGCCTCCGAACCGGAGCAGGCCGAATAGGCTCGCGTCAGCCCAGAGGATTCAAGCATGGCACGCAAGCACCAGAAGCGGGACTTCGAAGAAGTGAAGATGGAGATGACGCCGATGATCGACGTCACCTTCCTGCTGCTGATCTTCTTCATCGTGACCCTCAAGTTCAAAACCCTGGAAGGCCGGCTCGACGCCGCGCTGCCCAAGGACCGAGGCACCTCCACCAGCCAAGCGGAAGAGGTGGAGAAGGTGGACATCGTGATCAAGGTCTCGAACCCGGGCAAACTCGTGCCCGACCCCAAGACCAAGACCACCTCGAGCCCGGAAGGACGCCTGCTGATGTACGAAGGCCGCAAGGTCCGGTTCGAAGTCGGCGCCCAGAGCTTCACCAACGGCGAGGACCTGTCGAAGTACCTCGAACAGTTCTCGCGCACCCAGGAGATGAGGGAAGAGACTCCGGTCTCGATCGATCCCCGCAAGGGAGTGGTCTACGGAGACGTCGTCACCGTGCTCGACGTCGTCATCCGGCACCAGTTCACCCAGATCGCCTTCGGCGGTTCCTTCGAGGAGTGAGGAGCTCCTCGGCATCTTCGCAAGTCCTTGTCCCAAAGAGATCAAGGAGCGTGGCGCGGGCCCTCGGCGACTGCTAGATTAAGCGACCGCCGCTCGCCTGCCCGAGCGTCCTGACTCTCCCTTTCCCCCCCACTGGCCTGACCCCCGAAGGCTCAAGTAGCATTCATGAAGAAGTCCCTGTCCTCGGCGCCGTGGCTGGTCCTGCCCCTGGCCTTCCTCGCCCTCGGCTGCTCCAGCTCCGACACCACCGACGAATTCGGTCCCGAGACGGAGGAAGCCGCCGTCGCTGACGAGACCGCCTTCGTGGTCAAGGAGGCGCCCGCCGCCGCCCAAGACCCGCAGCCTGGCGAGCAGGACGATCGCGGCGCGATGAACCTGCGGACGCAGAAGATCCAGCTGCTGGTCGCCGATCACCTGTCGGCCGGCCGCTCGGCCTACGCCGACGGCCGCCTTCTCGAGGCCGAGAGCTCGGCGATCGCCGCGCTCGAACTCGACGCCGGCTCGGCCGAGGCCCGCCAACTGCTGGACGACGTCCAGCTCGCGATGGGCACGGTGCCCGGCGCGGTGGCCGGCGAAGGCATCGATGGGGCCGCCCAGCTGCGCGCCCGCATCGAGCGCGCCCGGGCCGAGACCCAGGCCCACGCCGACCGCGGCTTCGAGCTGCTCGCCAAGGGGGAACTGGACGAAGCGATCAACGCCCTGCGTCAGGCCCAGGCCAACATTCGTGGCTTCAGCTACGACATGGACTGGAACGGCCTCGACGCCAAGGTCGCCGACGCGCTCGACCAGGCCGAGGCCAACCGCGCCGTGGCCCTGGCCAACCAGCGGGAGCAGGAGCGGATGAGCGCCTTCGAGGCCATGCAGGCCGCCGAGGACGCCCGCGCCGCCCAGGCCCAGGCCGAGCTCGACCTGATGATGCACGAGGCCATCGAGGCCTGGCAGAACCGGGATTTCGACGACAGCATCGCCCTCTGCAACGAGGTCCTGCGCCTCGACCCGCTCAACGATCGGGCCCACGAGGTCCGGGACACCGCCTACCGCAGCCGCCGGGAGCACAGCAACGAGACCTGGCACGCCGAGCGCACCGAGAAGTTCACCAAGTGGCAGGAGGACCTGGCCGAGTCCGCGATCCCGCAGACCGAGATCCTGCGTGATCCGAGCCTGGACTACTGGGAGCGAATCACCGCCCTGCGCGCCACCTTCGTCGACTTCGGCGCCAGCGCCGAGGAGCAGCCGGAGAACGCCGCCCTGGCCGAGGAGATCAAGCGGGTCCAGATCCCGGGCCTGGTGGTCGAAGGCGAGACCTCCCTCGAAGAGGTCATCAACTCGCTGCGCACCTACGTCGACCTGCCCTTCGTGGTCGCCCCTGAGGCGGTCGAAGCGGTCGACGCCGAGGGCATCGAGTTCAACCTCAACCTGCGCTCCAAGATCACCGTCGAGCACGCGCTCAACCTGATCACCGAGGCCGCCGGCACCGAGGTCACCTACACCTTCCGCTTCGGCGTGGTGTACATCACCACCCGCACCAAGGCCCAGGGCCAGTTCGTGCTCAAGGCGCACGACGTCCAGGACCTGACCAGCTCGCTGGTGGACTTCAGCGGTCCCAAGATCGACACCATCCACCTGCCCGACGAGGAGCTGCCCGACGAGGACGAGATGGTCCAGGGCGGCGTCACCGGGGAGCCGGTGCCGATCGTCGACAGCGCCAACCTCGAGACCCTGGTGCAGGCCTCGGTCGCTCCGGAGACCTGGGAAGAGGTCGAAGGCGTCTCGATCAGCTACTCGAACGGTCACCTGATCGTCTGGCACACCCCCGAGGTGCAGAAGGAGATCCACGGCTTCCTCGAGGACCTGCGGCGCTACATCAGCTCGATGGTCACCATCGAGGCCCGCTTCCTGACCCTGCAGAAGGACTACCTGCAGGAGATCGGCGTCGACTTCCGCGGCCTGGGCGGCACCTTCTCGCCCCCCACCACGATGGCCAACCTGGACGACCTGACCTCGGGCCTGGAGGACAACTCCTCGCTCGGTCTGGACAACAGCGGCGCCGGCCTGCCGGGCGGCGCGGAAGCCAGCCCCTCCGCGGGTGCCTACTTCAGCGACGGCCTCGACGGCGACATCCGCGCCCGCAACGAGAACATCCTCGGCGCCTACGGCAGCCGCCTCTCCACCAACGGTGGCCTGGCGATGCAGCTCGTCTTCCTGGACGACACCCAGCTGTCGATGATCCTCAACGCGGTCGAGAAGTCGAACCGGGTCCAGGAGCTCAACTCCTCCACCGTCTCGGCCCAGAACACCCAGCGCGCCTTCATCACGGTCCTGAACCAGATCACCTACGTCCAGGACATGGACGTGGAGGTCGCCCAGGCCGCCCTGATCGCCGACCCGCAGGTGGGCGTGGTGAGCGACGGCATCGTGCTCGACGTCCGCCCGACGATCTCGCACGACCGCCGCTACATCACCCTGGAGCTGCGCCCGACCGTGGCCACGCTGAAGCGGCCGATCCCCGAGTTCACCTCCTCGCTCGCCGGTCTGACCACCCCGGTCACCCTGCAGCTGCCCGAGCTCGAGGTCGCCAGCGCCAACACCACCGCGGTGATCCCGGACGGCGGCACCGTCGTCATCGCCGGCCTGAAGAAGACCGTCGACATCGAGCAACGCGCCGAGGTGCCCTTCCTGGCCAAGATCCCGATCCTGTCGGTGCTGTTCAAGGCGGAAGGCTCCGCCACCGAGCAGGAGGACGTGATGGTGATCATCCGCGGTCAGATCATCGACGCCCTCGAGAAGGCCCAGCAGCTCGACGCGCGCCTCTGATCGTCCCGGCGACGCCGGAGCCGAGAGGGCCGCTCCCCCACCGGGAGCGGCCCTCTCTCCGTTTCCGGCCCCTCTCCGCGGTCTCGGGTCCGGCCCCGCCCGCGGCCCGTCGCCCGCGGCTCCTAGCCCGGCAGGTCGACGCCGTAGCCAGCCAGAATCGGCCGCAGCTCGTCCAGGCTCTCGATCCGGTGATCGGGCTCCTGGCCGCCCTGGAGGTGGGCGTACTTGCCGCTGCCGTGGTGGAGCACGGCGATCATGCCGGCCCGCTTGGCGGTGTCGACGTCATGCAGCGGGTGATCGCCGACATGCATGGTCTGTCCGGGCTCCAGGCCGGCGCGCGCGGCGGCGCGGCGGTAGAGCTTGGGGTTCGTCTTGGCGATCCCTTCCTGGTCGGTGATGAAGACCAGCTGCGGGTCGAGGTACTGCTCCAGCCCCAGCCGCAGCACCTTCTCGGCCTGCTTCATGGTCAGGCCGGCGGTGATCACCCCGAGGCGCACCCCGGCGGCGACCAGGTCCTGGAGCAGGCGGCGGGCCTCGTCGGTGATGGTCAGCTCCCGCCACTTGGTCTCGTGGTAGGCGATCACCCCGGCCATCACGATCAGGGCCGGGTTGGCGCCGGCCGCGGCGTCGGAGCCGAGCCGCTGGAGCAGGCGGTTGTAGTGCCGGTCGTCGTTGGAGCCGAACTCCGCCACCACCTCCTGCAGCTCCTCCATCACGCGGCCGGGATCGGCCCGCAGGCCGGCCCGGATCATGGCCTCCACCGCCTGCTCCCGTGCCCGCCAGGCGAAGCGCGTCGAGGAGTAGAGCGTGTCGTCGATGTCGAAGAAGAGGGCGCGCAGCACCATGCCCTCAGAGTAGCGGCACGGAGTCCAACAGGCTGCGGGTGTACTCGTGCTCCGGCGCGCGGAACAGCTGCTCGGTCGGCCCCTGCTCGACGATCTGCCCCTCCTGCAGGACCGCGGTCCGCTGGGCGAAGCCCGCCACCACCGCCAGGTCGTGGGAGATGAACAGGTAGGACAGGCCACGCTCCTCCTGGAGCTCCTGCAGCAGCTCCAGGACCTGGCGCTGGACCAGCACGTCGAGCGCGGAGACCACCTCGTCGCAGACCACCAGCTCGGGCTCGGTCGCCAGGGCGCGGGCGATGCCGATGCGCTGGCGCTGGCCGCCGCTGAACTGCCCCGGCAGGCGCTCGCCCCAGGCCGGGTCCAGGCCGACCCGCTCGAGCAGGCCGTCGACCCGCCGCCGCAGCTCGGCGCCGCGGGCCAGGCCGTGGACCTCGAGCGGCTCGGCCACGCTGCGCCAGACCTTGAGCCGCGGGTTCAGGGCCGAACCGCTGTCCTGGAACACGATCGCCACCCGCCGCCGCACCGCCTTCCACTCGCGCGGCGCGAGCGAGAGCAGCTCGCGCTCGCCAGTGCCGGCCGGCGCCCCCGCCACCGGCTGCGGCCGGAACCACAGCCGGCCACCGGTCTGGGCCTGGAGGCCGAGCACGGCGCGGCCGATCGAGCTCTTGCCGCTGCCCGACTCTCCGACCAGGGCCAGGCTCTGGCCGCGGGGCAGGGTGAAATCGACCCCGCGCACGGCGCTCCGCCAGCTGCGCACCCCGCCGAGCAGCCCGTGCTGGTCGGGGTAGCGGACCTCGAGGCCCTCCGCGCGCAGGATCGGGTCGCTCACGCCGGCCGCTCCAGCCGCGGAGCGGCGGCGATCAGCTCGCGGGTGTAGTCCTGCACCGGCGCCTGCAGGATGCGCTCGACCGGCCCGGCCTCGACCAGGCGGCCGTCACGCATCACCGCCACCTGCTCGCAGACCCGCGCCACCACCGCCAGGTCGTGGCTGATCCACAGCAGGCTCAAGCCGCGGCGCGCGCGGACCTGCTCGACCAGTTCGAGCACCCGGGCCTGCACGGTCACGTCGAGGGCGGTGGTGGGCTCATCGGCGATCAAGAGCTCCGGCTGCCCGGCCAGGGCCATCGCGATCATGCAGCGCTGCAGCATGCCGCCGCTGAGCTCGTGCGGGTAGCTGCGGGCGACCCGCTCCGGCTCGCGCAGGCCGACCTCCTCGAGAAGGCGCAGCAGCTCCTCGCGGCCCCGCCGGCGGCCGAGCTCGGGGCGGTGGAATTCCATCACCTCGGTGATCTGCGGCCCCAGCCGCAAGACCGGGTTGAAGGCGCCCATGGCCTCCTGGAAGACCAGGGCGATGCGGCCGCCGCGGAAGGGACGCAGGCCGGCCTCGTCGAGCGCGCTGAGCTCCACGCCGGCGAAGCGGATGCTGCCGGCGCTGCGCCGCACCCCGGCCGGCAGCATGCCCAGCACCGCCATCGCGGTCAGGGTCTTGCCGCTACCGGACTGCCCGAGCAAGCCGACCGAGCAGCCGCGCTCCACCTGCAGGTCGAGCGCCTCGACGAGCACGGCTTCGTCGGCCTCGATGCGCAGGCCGCGGATCTCGAGCAAGGGGTCTCCGGCCACGCTGCGATTCTAGGGGCGCGTCCCGCTATCCTGCCCGGGTGAGGGAAGGCATCGCGCGCGGGGTCGCCACGCTGGCGCTGCTGGCGGCGCTGCTGGCGGCGCTGGGCTGCGGCGGCCAGCGCGCCGAGCTGGTGGTGGCGAACAACGCCGACCCCGCCAGCCTCGACCCGCAGGCCGCCAGCGGCGCGCCCGAGGGCCGGGTCCTGAACGCGCTGTGGTGCGGCCTGACCCGGCTCGACCCGCAGAGCCTGGAGCCGATGCCAGGCCTGGCCGAGTCCTGGCGTTCGGAGGAGAACGGTCGCCGCTGGAGCTTCGTGCTGCGTCCCGGGTTGCGCTGGTCCGACGGCAGCCCGCTGGTCGCCGAGGACGTGGCCGCTTCCTGGCGGCGCCTGCGCGCCCCCGCCACCGCCGCCCCCTATCGCGAGTGGCTGGAGCCGCTGGAATCGCTGCGCGCCGACGGCCGGGTGCTCGAGCTGCGCTTCCGCCACCCGGTGCCCGCCTTCGCCGAGATGTGCTCCTATCACGCCCTGGCGCCGGTCCCGGCCGGATTGCGCCAGGGCATTCAGGCGGCGGGCGAGGTGGCCAGCGGCCCCTTCCGCTTGGTGCGCCGGCGGATCCGCCACGGCGTCCTGTTGGAGGCCAACCCCCACTACTGGGACGCCGACCGGGTGGCGCTGCGCAGCCTTGAATTCCGCACCGTCGAGTCCCAGTTCACCGCCCTCAACCTGTTCCTGACCGGCGAGGTCGAGCTGGTGCCCGAGGTCCCCAACCTGGCGGTGCCGGCGTTGCTCGAGCGAGAGGCGGGGCGCCCCGGGCTGCGGCCGGAATTCCACCCCAGCCCCTTCCTCGCCACCTACTTCTACCGCTTCCAGGTCACCGCCCCGCCGCTCGACGACCCCCGCCTGCGCCGCGCCCTGGTGCTCGCCACCGACCGCGAGGCGATCGCCGCCACCCTCGGCGGCGGCCAGCCCCCGGCGGCCAGCTTCGTGCCGCCGTGGATCCCCGGCTACCCACCGGCCGCCGCCAGCGCCGGCTACGACCCGGAGCGGGCCCGCGCCCTGCTCGCCGACGCCGGCTATCCGGGCGGCGAAGGCCTGCCGGTGCTGGAGCTGCTGTTCAACAGCGCCGAGGTCCACCGCGACGTCGCCGAGGCCCTGCAGGCCCAGTGGCGGGAACAGCTCGGCGTCCGCACCCGACTGCTGAACCAGGAGTGGAAGGTCTTCCTCGACGCCCAACGGAGCCTCGACTACCAGCTGTCGCGCTCCTCCTGGATCGCCGACTACCGCGACCCCGCGACCTTCCTCGAGATCTTCCGCGCCGGCAGCCCCAACAACCGCACCGGCTGGCAGGACCCGACCTACGAATCCCTGCTCGACGCCGCCCGCGAGTGCCTCGACCCGGCCGAGCGCACGCGCCTGTTCCAGGCCGCCGAGCGGCTCCTGCTCGAGCAGGCGCCGGTGCTGCCGCTGTTCTTCTACACCAACCAGGAGCTGGTCTCCGGCCGCCTGCGCGGCTTCCACCGCAACCCGCTGGGCTGGATCGACTGGGGCCGCCTGAGCCTGGCCGAGGAGCCGGAGGCGGCGCGATGAAGGCCCTGCTCCGCCGGCTGCTGTCCTGGGCCGTGGTCGTAGTGGCGGTCCACGCCGCGGCCTTCCTGATGGTGCGCGCCGCCCGCGGCGGCCCCTTCGACGCCGAGCGCGAGCTGCCGCCGGAGATCGAGGCCGCGCTCCGGGCTGAGTTCCACCTCGACGAAGGCCTCGGCCAGCAGTACCTGCGCAGCCTCGGCGGCCTGCTCCAGGCCGACTTCGGCCCCTCGATGCGCTACCGCGGCGTGCAGGTGAACGAGATCCTGGCCGACGCGCTGCCGGTCTCGCTGGCGATCGGCCTCGGCGCCTTGCTGGTGGCGCTGCTGCTCGGGGTGGCGGCCGGAGTGGCGGCCGCCTGGCGGCGCGGCGGCACCGGCGTCGCGGTGCTGCTCGGCAGCACCCTGGCCCTGTCGCTGCCGAACTTCGTGCTCGCCGGCGCCGCGGTGGCGGTGTTCTCCTTCGGCCTCGGCTGGCTGCCGCCGGCCGGCCTGGGCGGGCTCAGGCACCTGCTCCTGCCCTGCCTGTGCCTGGGCTTGCCGCTCGCGGCCCAGATCGCGCGCCTCACCCGCAGCTCGGCGCTGGAGGTCCTGGCCTCGCCTCCGGTGCGCACCGCGCGCGCGCTCGGCC
>CAZXTO010000037.1:0-15626 GCA_964643675.1 uncultured Planctomycetales bacterium | reverse complement strand
CCGGCCCGGCGCCGTCGGCCCCGGACGCCCCGCCGCGCGCCGGCCAGCGCTACCAGCAGTGGGTGCTGCCCTTCGACGGCGCCTGGCGCGCCGCGCTCGCCTCCGGTCAGCTGCGCCGCGCCCTCGAGGAGGTCGAGCTGCTGGCGCAGCAGCCCTTGCCGCGCAGCGCCGGGCCGGCCATGAAGCAGGAGCACGAGCAGCACCTGCGCGTGGCCGAGCAGGAGGTGCTCCGCCAGGCCGAGGCCTTGGCGGTCGAGGCGGAGTCGATCCTCGAGGCCCTGGAGCGGCGCGCCTGGCAGGGCTTGGAGGCCGACCCCTTCTTCGACCTGGTCGCCTGGGAGGCCGAGGTGGAGCGCTCCTGGGCCGATCGCCGGTTGCGGGTGGCGGAGCTGCCGCTGCGCCTCGGGGGGGCTTCTCCCCGCCACCGCCTGCGGCAGGCGGTCGACCGCCTGCGCAACGAGCAGGCCCACGCCCTCAGCGAGCGCGCCGACCTCGCCATCCCGCCGCGGCGCGCGCTGGTCCACCGCATGCTGCGAGGCGGCGAGCTCGAGGCGGCTCACGAGAACTGGAGCCAGGTCGATCCTGCCCTGCTGTCCTGGTCGCGCGCCGGCCGCTTCGAGCAGGCCCGGCTCGAGGCCTTGCTGCCCTTCGACGCCGAACAGGTCTACCGCACCGAGCCCGCCCGGCTGCGCGGCCGCCTGGCCAGCCAGGCGGCGGAGCAGGACTGGCTGCTGGCCCAGGTGCTGTGGTGCCGCGCCGAGCTGGCCGCCGCCCTCGACCTGATGCGCCCCTTGGTGGCGCAGCGCTGGCCGCCGCACCGCGACCCGGCCTTCTGGGTCGAGGAGTGGGAGCGCGAGCTCCGGATCGCTTTGGCCGCCGCGCCGCGCGAGGGCTTGAACGGGGCCGTCCAGCCCGGCGAGCCGCCGCCCGACCCGGTCGAGCTGCTGGCCGAGCGCTGGCGCGAGGAGCTGGACGACGCCGAGGTGGTGGTCCGCGCCGGCGGCGTCGAGCTGCGCTGGGACCAGCCCCTGTGGGGGGCGGAGCGGATCGAGTCCCTGCCCTGGGAGCGCGGCCAGTGGCGGGTCTCCGACTGGCGCCTGAGCTGGACCCTGCCGGCCGGCAACGAGGCCCCGCCGCGGCTGGTGCGATGGCTCGACCAGGTCGAGATGCTCCATTCCAGCCGCCGCAGCCAGCCGGTACTGCGCGTCGGCGGCCGCGAGCGCAAGGGCCTCGGCTTCCAGCCGGGGGTGCAGCAGGCGCTCGAGATGCACGACGGCGAGGTGACCCTCGACGGCATCCCGGTCGGGCAGGTGCCGCCCTTGCGCGGCAACCGGCTGGTGATCCGCTCGGCCGCCGAGCCGCGCTTCCAGCTCGAGCAGGTCTGGCTGCGGGTGGTCCCGGACTAGGCCGGGGCGGCGCCGCGGGCCAGGGCCGGCGGGAGGGCGCGCAGCAGCAGGCTCGCTAGCAGGAGCTCCGCGCCCAGCACCAGGAAGACCTCGGCCGCGTCCAGGCCGAGCCAGCTCATCGAGATCTTGGCCAGGCTGGCGGCCAGGATCATCACCCAGTCCAGCATCTGGCTGGATCCCTGGATGCGGCCGCGGTCGGCCTCGGCCGGCAGCTGCTGGATCAGGGTCATGAGCGGCACCAGGTACATGCCGGTGAAGAAGTTGGCCGCCAGCATCACGCCGAGCACGAAGGCCGGATCGCGCGGGCCGAAACCGACCGCCAGGAAGCCCAGCCCCATCGCCGCCGCGCTCAGGATCGAGAAGCCGGGCCGCGGGCGACCGCGCGACAGGCGGCCGGCCAGGTAGGAGCCGGCGCCGAGCGAGATCGTGAGGGTGGCGAGGCCGGCGGTCCACCACTGCTCCTCGACCTCGAGCAGGCGGCTGCCCATCTCGTTCCAGGCGAACAGCACCACCGCGCCCACGTGGTAGAACAGGGCGCGCCCGAGCATGCAGCCGCGCAGGCCGGGGATCTCGGCCGCCAGGGCCAGGCCGTCGCGCAGGCGCAGCAGCGGGTTCAGCCGCAAGGGCCGCTCCGGATCCGCCGCCGGCTGCCGCTGGATCCGGCCCGCCACCAGCGCGCCCACCACCGCCACCGCCGCGAACAGGATCCCCGCCATCCACAGCAGATCCTGGCCCAGGGCCTGCATCAGGAAGCCGCTGCAGCCGATGCCGAGCAGGATGCCAGCCACCACCCAGGCGTTGAAGACGCCGTTGGCCCGGGAGAGCTCGCGGCGGGCCACCAGCTCGGGGATCAGGCCGTACTTGGCCGGGCCGAGGAAGGCGCTCTGGGCGCCCATCAGGAACAGGACCAGCAGGCCAAGCTCGAGGGAGCCGGAGCCCAGCGCCAGCGCCGCCAGCAGCATCACGCCCGCCTCGGCCCACTTGGTGGCGGCGACGATGCGAGGCTTGGGCAGGCGGTCGGCGAGGTCGCCGGCGAAGACCGCGAACAGCAAGAAGGGCAGCGCGAACACCAGGCCGGCGCTGGCCTGGGCGTCGGCGCCGAGCAGGGCCTCGCCGCGCGCCACCGCCAGCAGCAGCACGATCTGCTTGAAGGCGTTGTCGTTGAAGACGGTCAGGAACTGGGTGCCGACCAGCAGGCGGAAGCTGGCGCCGAGGCGGGGGCGCTCAGCCACTCCGCTCCCCGGAGAGGCCCTGCCGGGCCCGCTGGCGCTGGACGGGGCTCAGCCACTCGACCTGCTCCAGGTCGGCCTCGAGCTGGCCGGCCGGCACCCCCAGCCGCAGGCAGATGCGGGCGTGGGACTGCCACTGCTTCCAGCAGTCGTCGCTGGCCAGGAGCAGCACCGCCAATCGCTCGCGCTCCTCCAGGGGCAGGGTCTCGCGCCGCATCACGCGGCCGTAGGCGTGATCCAGCACCCAGGCCGAGAACACCGGGTCGAGGCGGCGCAGGTGAGGCAGGACCTTGTCGGCGTCGTCGCCGTAGAGCTCGCGGAACAGCTCCTCTCCCTGCAGGCCGCAGGTCTGGCCAGGGTCGGGCGGAGTCCGCTCCTCCGGGTCGGCGGCGGGCAATTCGGGCGCCACCAGGTTGAGGGCGTGCACCACCCTCGGGAAGCCGCGGAAGAGGTGGATCTGGCGCAGGATCTCCCGCACCACCTCCGGCCCGTCCTGCCGCAGCAACTCGAGGGCGGCGGCGCGGATGGCGTCGTCCTGGCGTCGGTCGATCGCGGCCGCCAGGGCCAGGATGCGGGCGAAGCGGTCCATCTAGTGCTCGGTGGCGCCCTCCGGGGCCAGCATCGGCACCCGCGCCAGGGTCCGACCGCCGACCTCCACCAGCGGTTTGAGCCCGGGCGGGGCGAACAGGACCACGGTCGAGCCGAGCTCGAAGCGGCCGAGCTCGGCGCCGGCTTCGAGGCGGACCGGCGGGTCGTAACGCCGGCCGCCTTCCGGCATCGGCGGGCTGCCCAGGGAGGGATCGAAGCCGAAGCGCATGCCGCCGACGTTGAGGGCGGCCACGAACAGCAGGCCGAGCCAGTCGCCGTCCTCGGTGCGGCAGTGGAGCAGCACGCGGCGGTTGGTCACCAGCACCCGCATCGAGCGCCGCACCAGGGCCGGGTCGACCGGCTGCAGCTCGCCGGGCCCGCTCCAGGCCGACTCCACCGTCAGCGCGCACGGAGTGTGGTAGCGGTGGTAGTCGCGCGGGGCGAGGTAGATCTGGTAGGCCTGGTAGCCGGCCAGCTGGCGCGGCTCGACGCCCGGCAGCAGCTCCTCGGTGGAGTAGGGGGCGCCCTTGATCAACCAGGTGCCTTCCGGACACAGCGGCGAGCGCGAGACCAGCAGGCCGTCGGAGGGGGCCAGCCAGTGGTCGGACTCCGGCAGCGGGCGCGCGCCCTCCGGGAGCGGGCGGGTGAACAGGTCGAGGAAGCAGCGGTAGTCCTCCCACTCGCCGGGGACCTGCTCGGCGTCGATGCCCAGCCGGCGCGACAGCCAAGGCCACAGCCGACGACGCAGCCCGCGCGGCAGCTTGGCGCGGGCCACGGCGCCAGCGCAGCGGCTGATCAGGCGCCGGGGAACGCCAGGGAGGGTCAGCAGGAAGCGGGGATCGCGCACCGGAAGCGCCCAGCATACGAGCGCTGCTTGGGCGGCTGCATGCGCAGCTATACTGCCGGCGGTTCCCCCCATGCCTGCCTCGGAAGTCCACGTTCTGGTCCTGGCCGGCGGCGAGTCCACCCGCATCCGAACCGGGTCCCCCAAGGCCCTGCTCGACCTCTGCGGCCGGCCGCTGCTCGACCACGTTCTCGCTGCCGCCGAGCAGATCCCTGCGGCCTCGCGCACCTTGGTGCTCGGCACGACCCACCGCCAGCCGATCGAGGGCTGGCTGGCCAAGTCGGACCGCGAGGGCTGGCGGGTGGCGATCCAGGAGCAGGCGCGCGGCACCGCCGACGCGGTGATGGCGGCCTTCCCGCAGCTGCCGGAGCAGGGCCGGGTCCTGATCCTGTGCGGGGACACGCCGCTGTTGAGCCCCGACACCCTGCAGTTCCTGGTCGAGCAGGAGGGCGGCGCCCTGCTCACCGCCGAGGTGCCCGACCCGACCGGCTACGGCCGCATCCTGCGCGACGAGGAGGGCGGCCTGGCCGCGATCGTCGAGCAGGCCGACTGCGACGAGGAGCAGGAGGCCATCCAGGAGGTCAACGCCGGGGTCTACGCCCTCGACCTGGCCGCCCTGCGCGCCGCCGCCGCCAACCTGGGCACCGACAACGCCCAGGGCGAGTTCTACCTCACCGACGCCGCGGTCGAGGTGCTCGGCGCCAGCGGCGGGGTCATCGCCACCCTGGTCGAGCCGGACGAGATGCTGGGGGTGAACACCTTGGCGGACCTGGCCGAGGCGGGCGCGGTGATGCGGACCTCGATCCTCGAGCACCACCTCGCCAACGGGGTGATCCTCGACGACCCGGGCAGCGCCTACATCGAGGACGGGGTGGAGATCGGCCCCGGGACCCGGGTCATGCCCTTCTGCGTGCTGCGGCGCGGCGTCCGGATCGGCGCCGGCTGCGCGGTCGGGCCCTTCGCCCACCTGCGCCCGGGCACGGTCCTGGCCGACGGCGCCGAGGTCGGCAATTTCGTCGAGACCAAGAACGCCGAGCTGGGGGAGGGGGCCAAGGCCAAGCACCTGAGCTATCTCGGCGACGCCGTCATCGGCGCCCGCGCCAACATCGGCTGCGGCACGATCACGGCCAACTACGACGGCAAGCACAAGCACCGCACCGAGGTCGGCGAGAAGGCCTTCGTCGGCTCGGGCACGGTGCTGGTCGCCCCGGTCAAGGTCGGCGCCGGCGCCATGACCGCCGCCGGGGCCGTCGTCCTGCGCGGCCGCGACGTCCCCGAGGGGGGCGTGGTGGCCGGCGTGCCCGCGCGCCCCCTGGAATCGCAGCAGTCCTCCGATGCCTGATCCCGTCGACAACGGCCGCTTCAAGGTCCTCTCCGGCAGCGCCCACCCCGAGCTCGCGCGCGAGATCTGCGCCTGCCTCGACCTGCCGCTCACCTCCGCCCATCTCGGCCGCTTCCCCGACGGCGAGATCGACATCAAGATCAACGAGGACATCCGCGGCGCGGACGTCTTCCTGGTCCAGTCGACCTGCCCGCCGGTGAACGAGTCGATCATGGAGCTGATGCTGATGATGGACTGCCTCAAGCGGGCCTCCGCCAACCGCATCACCGCCGTGATCCCGTACTTCGGCTACGCCCGCAAGGACCGCAAGGACGAGGGCCGGGTGCCGATCTCGGCCAAGGTGGTGGCAAACATGCTGACCGCGGTGGGGGCCAGCCGGGTGCTGACCATCGACCTGCACGCCCAGCAGATCCAGGGCTTCTTCGACATCCCGGTGGACCACCTGTGGGCCCGGGTGACCCTCCAGGACTCGATCCTGGCCGAGGTCGACCCCTCCAACCTGGTGGTCTGCAGCCCGGATGTGGGCGGGGTCAAGCTGGCCCGGGCCTGGGCCAAGGCCCTCGGGGTCGGCCTGGCGATCGTCGACAAGCGGCGGACCTCCGGCGACTCGGTGGAGATGGAGAACATCATCGGCGAGGTCGAGGGCCGGGACGTCCTGGTCACCGACGACATGATCTCGACCGCCGGGACCATCACCGAGGCGGCCCGGATCCTGAAGGACAAGGGGGCCCTGCGGGTCTTCATCGCCGCCACCCACGCGGTGCTGTGCGGTCCCGCACGGGAAAGGCTGGACAATTCCCCGGTGGAAGCAATCTACGTTTCCAATACAATACCCCTTCGCGGAGAGCGGCCTGAACGCCTGAAAGTCGTTTCGGTCGCCCCGCTGCTGGCCCGCGCCATCACCCGGATCCACCGGGAAGAGTCGGTCAGCGCCCTCTTCGACGACTGATTCCGACCGGGCCCGGGAGGCCCGGCCACCGCAAGATGACCACCCTGCAGACCCAACCCCGCACCGCGCACGGGACCCGTGCCGCCCACAACCTGCGCCGCGACGGCCGCCTGCCGGCGGTGGTCTACGGCGAAGGCGGCGAGACCCTGGAGATCTCGATCGAGACTCGCGCCTTCGAGACCATGCTGCGCCATCACGAGCGCGTGGTCGACCTGGAACTGGACGGGAGCTCCCAACAGGTCCTGATCCACGAGATCCAGTGGGACCACATGGGCGACCACCTGATGCACGTCGACTTCATCCGCGCCTCGCGCGGCAAGAAGGTCGAGGTCGAGGTGGTGCTGGAGTTCGTCGGCCACCCGAAGGGCACGCCGCGCGGCGAATTCGTCAAGAACCTCCAGGAGCTGAAGATCGAGGCCACCCCGCGCTCGATCCCGGAGCACGTCTCGGTGAACGTGACCGACCTGGACGTCGGCGACAGCCTGCACGTCTCCGACCTGGAGATGCCGGAAGGCGTCACCTGCCTGACCGAGCCCGAGACCCTGGTGTGTGGCGTCCACGCCCGCGCCGAGGAGGAGGAGGTCGAGGAGACCGAAGGCGCCGAGGGCGAATCCGCCGAGCCGGAAGTCATCGGCAAGGGCAAGGGCGGCGAGGAAGAGCCCGCCGCCGACGAATAGCGGCATCCTGGCCGCTGGGCTATGATTCCCGGCCCCGATCCGGGCGAGGAGTCCCTTCGGGGCGGCGCCGAGCCGGTGCCGCGTCTGGTCGTGGGCCTGGGCAATCCCGGGCCCGAATACGACGGCACCCGGCACAACGTCGGCTTCGGCGCGCTCGATCTTTTGGCATCCCGGCTGGGCGCCGAACCCACCTTGTTGAAGGTCGGCGGCCAGCGCGCCGGGCGACTCTACCGGTCGCCGGACGCCAGCTTCGCCCTGCTGTGGCCGCTCACCTACATGAACCTGAGCGGCGGCCCGGTGGCGCGGGCCCTCGAGCGCATCGAGGGGGATCCCGCTTCGCTCTTTGTACTCACGGACGACTTCAACCTGGACCTGGGCGCGCTGCGTGCGCGGCCCGGGGGCAGTCCCGGAGGCCACAACGGCCTCAAGTCGATCGAGAAGGTGCTGGGCACGCGCGACTACCCGCGGCTCCGCATCGGCGTCGGCGACCCGGGACACGACTCGGTGGACTTCGTCCTCAGCCGGTTCAAGCGCGGCGAGAAGAAGACGGTCGAGGAAACCCTCGAAACCGCTTCGTTCGCGGCGGAGGACTGGATCCGGGGCGTCCCGATCGATGAGATCGCCGCCCGTTACAACCGCCGCTCGCCCTAGGCGGAGCCCTCCGGGGCTGAAACTGGTTCGACCGGAAAGGCACGACATGACCCAAGAAAACCACACTTACCAGGCGATGTTCCTCCTGGACAACCAGGAGGTGCGCCAGAACGGCTTCAACGCCGTGCGCGAGCGCGTCAAGACGACCCTCGAGAAGCACGGCCTCTCCGCCAAGGTCCTGCGCCTGTGGGGCGAGCGGCTGATGGCCTACCCGGTCGGCTCCCGCAAGCGCGCCACCTACCTGCTCGGCTGGCTCGAAGGCTCGGGCGAGGCCGTCAACTCGGCCAAGAAGGACTTCTACCTCGTCGGTCCGGTGTTCCGCTGCATGTTCCTGCGCGAGGACGCCATCCCCGAAGAGGAGCTCGCCTTCGGCATCGAGGAGTTCGATGACGCCAAGCTCGTGATCCCCGAGGAGACCGAGGAGGTCATCGAGGAGGAGGTCATCGAGGAGGCCGCCGAGGCCGCCGAGGGCGAAGCCGCCGCCGGCGAGGACAAGAAGGCCGAGGAAGGCAAGACCGAGGAAGAGGGCGAGGAGAAGGCCGAGGAGAAGTCCGAGCCCGCCGCCGCCGCCACTGAGGAGGACAAGGCATGAACCGCTTCGAACAGCGCAAGCCGATGCCGAAGGTCGACCAGTTCGACTACAAGGACGTCGAGACCCTGCAACGCTTCCTGTCGCCGCAGGGCCGCATCCACAGCCGCAAGCGCACCGGGCTCAACGCCCGCAAGCAGCGGGAACTGAAGCTGGCGATCAAGACCGCCCGCTTCCTGGCCCTCATGCCCTACGACAACCGATGAAGACGCGCGTCATCCTGCGAGAGGACATCGAGTCCCTCGGGCACGTCGGAGAGGCCGTCGAGGTCGCGTCCGGTTTCGCCCGCAACCACCTGTTCCCGCTTGGCAAGGCCTACCCGTACAGCGCCGACGCGCTGCGCCGGGTCGAGAAGGACCGCAAGGTCGCCGAGGAGCGGCGCATGGCCGAGCGCAAGGAGCACGAGGCCGTGGCCGCGCGCCTGGCCGACGTCCAGCTCACCTTCGAGGAGAAGGTCTCCGAGGAGGGCCACCTGTACGGCTCCGTCAGCGGCCACCGCATCGCCGAGGCGCTGCAGGCCCAAGGGCTGCCGGTGGAGGACCGCCAGGTCCGCCTGGCCGAACCGCTGCGCGAGGTCGGCGAGTTCGAGGTCACGATCCACGTCCACGGCGAGGTCGAGGCCCCGATCAAGGTCTGGGTCGTCGCCGCCGCCGCGGAGACGCCCGCCGAGGGCTGATTCCGTCTTCCTTGACGGCCGCGGGAGCGCCCTTCTCGTCCAGGGGGGCGCTCCCGCCATCTCCTCGGCGGCCAGGGGATTTTCCTCACGCGCCGCTATCCTGGACCGTTGGCAAGCCCATGGAAATCCTCCAGCAACAGCAGCGGCCGTTCGATCTCGAGGCCGAGAAGTGCGTGCTGGGGAGCGTGCTGCGCGATCCGCGCTGCGCCACCGAGGTGGCCGCCAAGCTGCTCCAGGAGGACTTCTACCTGCCGCGGCACCGGGCCCTGTTCGGGTTGTTCGAGCGGCTCGAGGCGGCCCGCCCCGGCGCCTGTGACCCGATCACGGTGGGGCACGAGATCGAGCGCACCGGCCAGGCCGAGGAGCTCGGGGGGCGCGCCTACCTCGAGGACCTGATGTACGCGGTGCCCTCGCTGGCCTTCCTCGAGAACCACATCGAGATCGTCCGCGACCTGTCGATCCGCCGCAACCTGCTGGAGGCGGCCGAGCGCATCGAGACCGAGGTCCAGCAAGGCGAGGAGGACGTGCGCGTCCTGCTCGACAAGGCCGAGCAGGAGGTGTTCGAGGTCGGTGACCGCCTGGTCGAGGGCCAGATCCTGTCCACCAAGGACCTGGTGAAGGTCAACCTGGAGCGCATCCTGGCCGCCGACGGCGCCCCGGTCGGGCTCCAGACCGGCTACCTCGACCTCGACGAGCGCCAGGGCTTCCGCCCCGGCGATCTGGTGGTGCTCGCGGCCCGTCCCTCGATGGGCAAGACCGCCTTCGCGCTCAACATCCTCGAGCGGGTGGCGATGGAGTACGACCAGCCGGTGCTGCTGTTCTCGCTCGAGATGCCCGCCGACCAGATCGTGATGCGGCTGATGTCCTCGCACGCCAAGGTCTCGCACACCTCGCTGCGGACCGGCAAGCTGGACCAGGTCGACCAGAAGCGGCTGATCTACTCGGCCGACCAGCTCGGGCGGGCCCCGATCTACATCGACGACTCCTCGCAGCCGACCCTGGCCGAGATCCGCGCCAAGGCGCGCCGGCTCAAGCGCGAGGGCGGTCTGTCGCTGATCGTGATCGACTACCTGCAGCTGCTCACGGTGCCGCGCGCCGAGAGCCGCCAGGTGGAGATCTCGATCATCTCGCGGTCGCTGAAGGCGCTGGCCCGCGACCTGCGGCTGCCGGTGCTGGCGCTGGCCCAGCTCAACCGGAAGGCGGAAGACCGCTCCGACCACCGGCCGATGATGTCCGACCTGCGCGAGTCGGGCGCGATCGAACAGGACGCGGACCTGGTGATGATGCTGTACCGCGAGGAATACTACAACAAGGACTCCGAGCGAGCGGGCCTGGCCGACGTGATCGTGGCCAAGAACCGCAACGGCTCCACCGGCGACGTCCAACTCCGCTTCACCAAGGAGCTGATGCGCTTCGAGAACTTCGTGCGCGACTCCGGCCTCTGATCCTCCCCGCATGCTTCCGCGACTGCTTGCCATCCTCCTGGCCCTCGGTGCAACCGCCGCCCCGCTGGCGGCCGCGCCGCAGGGCGGCGCCGACCGGAGCCCGCCGGTCATCAGCGAGATCGAGATCCTGGGTGCCCCGGGCCGTGAGGCCGAGATCCTGGCGGCGCTGCGCTCCAAGGTCGGCGAGCCCTACTCGCCGACCGCGATGCAGCGCGACTGGGAGTTCCTGTGGAACCCGATGCGGATCCGCCTGGTCGAATTCCAGCTCTTCGAGCTCGCGGACGGCAGCGGCAAGCTGGTGTTGACCGTCGAGGAGGTGTCCTCGCTGCCGCGGATCGTGTTCGAGGGGCAGGACGAATTCGAGCGCGAGGACCTGCTGCTGGCGGCGGGGCTGACCGGCGCCCAGGCCATCGACCCGGCGCGGCTGCCGGCGATCGTCGGCGACATCGAGGCCTTCTACCGCCGCGAGGGCTTCCACTTCGCCAAGGCCCGGCCGCGCCAGGACCCCGAGCGCGGCGAGGTCCGCATCCTGATCTCGGAGGGCCCGCTGGTGCGGGTGGGGGAGGTGCGCTTCGAGGGCAACGAGGCGCTGCCGTCGAGCACCTTCTTCGGCGTCGGCACCAACCTCCACGGCGCCATCGAGGCCGGCGACGGCTGGTTCATCTTCCCCGGCAGCAAGTACGCCGAGGGCATGGTCCAGCGCGACATCGTCGCGCTGGAGGAGCTCTACCGCGAATTCGGCTACCTCGACGTGCAGGTGCGGCTCAGCGGCGAGGAGTTCTACCGCGACGGCAAGCGGGTGATCCTGAGCTTCGCGGTCGACGAGGGCCCGCTGTACACCGTGCGCAGCATCCGGATCGTGGGCGAGGACGGCGCCGAGCTGAGCTACCCGAGCGAGCGGCTGATGGAGGAGATCGGCCTCGAGCCGGGGCAGGCCTACGAGAAGGCCCGCATCGCCGCCGACGAGGCCGCGCTGCGCAAGTTCTACGGCCACCGCGGCCACCCCGCGGCCGCCCGCGGCTACAGCGACAGCCAGAGCTTCTTCGCCTTCAACCCCCAGAACGGCGGCGACCCGAAGCTGACGGTCGACACCGAGCAGCACCAGGTCGACGTGGTCTACGAGGTGCGTGAGGGGCGGCGCATGCACATCCGCGACGTGCTGGTGCTGGGCAACACCCAGACCCAGGACCGGGTGGTGCGGCGCGAGGTCAGCCTGGAGCCGGGCGACCTGGCCGACGGCGAGGAGGCGATGCGCTCCTGGCGCCGATTGATGGGCAAGGGCTGGTTCCAGGACCCGGAGACCAAGGCGCCCTTCGTCGACTGGCGCTTCCTCGAGACCGACGACCCCGAGCTGGTCGACCTGCAATTCGAGGTCGCCGAGGGCCAGACCGGCCGCATGCTTTTCGGCGGCGGCCTCAACTCGAGCTCCGGTCCCTTCGTGTCGGTCAGCCTGCAGAAGGACAACTTCGACCTGTTCGACACGCCCAGCTCGCTGGGCGACGCCTGGGGCGAGATCCTCGACGGCCGCGCCTTCACCGGCGGCGGCCAGATGCTGCGCCTGTTCCTGGCGCCCGGCACCCAGTTCAGCCAGTACCGGATCGACTTCAGCGAGCCGGACCTGTTCGGCCACCACATCAACCGCTGGCCGTTCAACCTGGGCCTGTTCAAGAGCTTCTACTTCCTGGACACGCACGACGAGCGGCGCACCGGCGGCAGCGTCTCGCTGGGCCGCAACTTCGGCCGCTTCACTCACCTGTGGGCCTCGCCGAGCCTGTCCACGGTCGAGGTCAACGACCTGGTCAACGGCGCCCCGGGCATGGTCAAGGACATCCGCGGCAGCAACGACTACAACGCGGTCACCTTCGGCTTCAACTACAACACGGTCGAGGACCGCTTCTCGCCGGTCGACGGCGGCGGCGTGCGCCTGACCTACGCCCGCGCCGGCGGCCCCTTCGGCGGCGACTGGGACTTCCACACCACCGACTTCTCCTTCGAGAAGTTCGTGCCGGTGTGGAGCGACTCGCTGGACCGGCGCTGGGTGCTGGCCTTCAGCGGCCGCGCCCGCCACCAGCGCGAGCTCGGCGACCTGCGCGCGGTGCCCTACTCGGAGCGGCTCTACCTCGGCGGCCACTCCACCCTGCGCGGCTTCGACTTCCGCGGCGTCGGCCCGCGCCGCGGCCTCTACCCGCTCGGCGGCGAGGCGGCCTGGAACGGCAGCGTCGAGCTGCGCTTCCCGCTGGTCTCGACCCGCGTGCGCGAGTCGGTGGCCGAGGTCGAGTACGTGCGCGGCGCCTTCTGGGTCGACGCCGGCGCGGTCGGCCCGCACTACACCAACCTCGGCCCGCCGCGGGTGGGCGCCGGCTTCGGCATCCGCATCCGCATCCCCTTCATGCCCACCATGCCCCTCGCCCTCGACTTCGGCTGGCCGCTCCAGAGCGAGCGCTACGACGACGAGCGCGTGTTCAGCTTCACCTTCGGCAACTTCTGATGAGAGCACTCCTGCCCCTGTTCCTGGTCCTCGCCGCCGCCCTCGGCGCCGGCGGCGTCCTCCTGGCCGAGCGCCAGTCGCCCGACCCCGACCCCGGCGTGCGCTACGTCGACCTGCAGCGCTGCCTGGACAGCTACCAGGCTGCCCAGCAGGAGCTGGTCCGGATCAACGAGAAGGCGGCCGGCATGCGCGCCTCCTTCGAGGAGCGCCGGGCGGCGATCGAGGGGCGCGAGGAGGACATGCGGGTCATGGACCCGAATTCCGAGGCCTTCCTGCTCGAGGGCTACCAGATCGAAGCCGACAAGCAGCGCCTGCAGGCCGACATGCAGTTCGCCACCCAGCGGCTCCAGAACGAGGAGAGCGCCCTGCTGGTGCGGACCTGGCTGGCGGTGCAGCGCGCCGCCGCCGAGGTCGGCGCGCGCGAGAATTTCGGCGCGGTGATCGTGGTGCCGAAGGACATGGACGCCGAGATGCTGTCCCAGCCGGGCGCGGCCCTGGAGGCCCTCCAGTACCGCAACCTGCTGTGGAGCAACCCGAATTACGACGTTTCGGACCAGGTCATCGCGGTCCTGAACCGTTCCTGAGCCGGAGTTGATGGGCGGGCTCGAAAGCAGTGCAATAGGGACATGCCTCGCAACCAGCGCAGCCTGAAGAGCGTCGTCGAGCTCGAGGGGGTGGCCCTGCACTCGGGTCGGGCGGCCAAGCTGCGGCTGGAGCCGGCCGCGGTCGGCACCGGAGTGGTGTTCCGGCGCTCCGACCTCGAGGATCCCGCCGACATCACCGCGCTGCCGTGCAACCTGATCAACTCCGCCCGCCGCACCGTGCTGCGCGCCGACGGCCAGGAGGTGGGCATGACCGAGCACGTGCTCGCGGCCTGCCACGGCCTCGGCGTCGACAACCTGCTGGTGACCGTCGACGGCGACGAGCTGCCCGGCTTCGACGGCTCGGTCCAGCCCTACGTCGACGCCTTCAAGAAGGGCGTGGTGGTCGAGCAGAAGGCCGAGCGCAAGGTGCTCGAGCTCACCGAGCCGGTGTTGGTGCGGGAGGAGGAGGCCGAGCTGGTGGCGCTGCCGCCGAGCGGTGAGGGCCTCAAGATCCGCTACCTTCCCGAGCTGCCCGAGGGGCTGGACGCCACCCCGGTCAGCTACGACTCCGTCAGCGGCGACTTCGAGGCCGAGGTCGCGCCGGCGCGCACCTTCGTCCGCGCCGAGGAGGTCGAGCAGCTGCTGGCGGCCGGCTTCGGCAAGGGCGCCACGGCCGAGAACACCCTGGTGCTCGGGGGGGAAGAGGCCCCGGAGCTGCGGGTCGACCGGGAGCCGACCCGCCACAAGATCGCTGACCTGCTCGGCGACCTGGCCTTGCTCGGCGCCGACCTCAGCGCCGACCTGATCGCCACCCGCAGCGGGCACAGCCTCAACCAGGAGCTGGTGCGGCTGCTGCGGGCGCAGCTCGAGGCGGCCGAGATGGCGGCCGGCGAGCCGCGCGAGACCGGCTACGAGATCCGGGACATCTTCCGGATCATCCCTCACCGCTATCCCTTCCTGCTCGTCGACCGCATCGTCGAGATCGAGGGCACGCGGTACGCCGTCGGGATCAAGAACGTCACCATCAACGAGCACTTCTTCCAGGGGCACTGGCCGGACCACCCGGTCATGCCGGGGGTGCTGCAGTTGGAGGCGATGGCCCAGGTCTCGGGCATGCTGCTGCTGCGCCGGCTCGAGCACACCGGCAAGGTTGCGGTGCTGGCCTCGATCGACAAGGTGCGCTTCCGCGGCGCGGTGGTGCCCGGCGACCAGCTCCGGATCGAGGTGGAGACCCTGCGCCTGAACCGGAACCGCGGCCAGGTCCACGGCGTGGCGAAGGTCGGCCTGCGCACCGTCGCCGAGGCCACCCTCTCCTTCGCTCTGGTCGACGTCTGATGAGCCAGATCCACCCCTCCTCCTTCGTGGCCCCGGGCGCCGAGCTGGACTCCAGCGTCGTCGTCGGGCCGTTCTGCTACGTCGGGCCCAAGGTCCGCATCGGCGCCGGCACCATCCTCGGGCCGCACGTCACGGTGCAGGGCAAGACCACCATCGGCGAGAGCAACCGCTTCATGGGTTCGGCCGCCATCGGCGGCCTGCCCCAGGACCTGAAGTACGCCGGCGAGGAGTCGGGGCTGTCGATCGGCGACCACAACGTCATCCGCGAGTTCGTGACGATCAACATCGGCACCGCGGCGGGCTCCTGGATCACCAGCATCGGCGACCAGAACCTGCTGATGGCTTGCTCCCACGTCGCCCACGACTGCGTGATCGAGGACGAGGTCATCGTCGGCAACAACGCGCTGCTGGCCGGCCACGTGCGGATCGAGAGCCAGGTGATCGTGTCCGGCGGCACCGCGGTGAACCACTTCGTCACCGTCGGCTGCAACGCCATGGTGGGGGGGATGGCGCGGGTGGTGAAGGACGTGCCGCCCTACATGGTGCTGGAGGGCAGCCCGGCGCGGGTGCGCGGGGTCAACACCGTCGGCCTGCGCCGGCGCGGCATGAGCGACGAGGCGGTCAGCCAGCTGCGCGACGCCTACCGGCGCCTGTTCGCCGAGGACACGCCAGCCACGCTCGCGATCCAGGAGATGGAGGCCCGCGGAGGCTGGTGCCCCGAGGTCAGCCGGTTGATCTCCTTCCTGCGCGACATGGAGCGGGGCTACCAAGGCCGCTACCGCGAATCGCTGCGGCGCCCGCCGGCCGAGGCCGAGGCCTAGCC
>CAZXTO010000036.1:0-15904 GCA_964643675.1 uncultured Planctomycetales bacterium | reverse complement strand
CCAGCGGGACCTGACGCGCTGCGAGGTCCGCGCCCCCTTCGCGGCCCGCATCGAAGCCGCCGAGCTCGCCCTCGGCCAGCTCGTGACCCCAGGCGTGGCGGTCGCCACCCTCACCCCGACCGCGGCGGCCGAGCTGCGCTTGCCGATCGCGCTGCAAGACCTCGCCTTCCTCGACCTGGACCTCGGGGCGCGCGAGCTCTCGCTGCCGTTGGTCCTGCGCGCCGAAGTCGGCGGCCAGCTGCTCGAACGCGAAGCCCGGATCGAGCGCGTGCGGCCGGCGCTCGACCCGGCCAACCGCATGCTGCACGCGATCGCGATGATCGATGACCCCTATGCGCTCCACACGGACGCGCCGCCGGTCGCGCCGGGCCTGTTCGTCACCGCCAACATCGCCGGCAGTCAGGCCCGCGGCGTCTACGCGGTCCCGCGCCACGCGATGCACGAAGGCGGGGTGGTGCACCTCGCCGACGCCGACGGCCGCCTCCAGGTGCGAGAGGTCGAGGTCCTCCAGTGGACCTCGGAGCTGGCCCTCGTCAGCGATGGCCTGGCCGCTGGCGAGCGCCTGGTGCTGACCGCCCTCCCCGTGGTCGCGCCTGGCATGCGGCTCGAGGTGCGCGAGGCCTCCCGATGAAGGCGCTCGTCGCCTGGTTCGCCCGCAACCCGGTCGCGGCCAACCTGATGATGGCCACGATCGTGGCCGCTGGTCTGCTCACCGCCGGCACCCTGCGCCAGGAGATCGTGCCCACCCTCCAGGTGGACGCCGCCACGGTCTCGGTGGTCTACCCGGGCGCCTCCCCCGAGGAGGTCGAAGAGGCCATCTGCATGCGGATCGAGGAGGCCGTGCAGGGGCTGTCCGGAGTCGACGAGGTCCGCGCCACCGCCAACGAGGGCGTCGGCCTGGTCACGATCGACTTCCTCGAAGGCCAGGATCGCGGCCAGATGCTGGACGACGTCAAGGCCGAGGTCGACCGCATCGACACCTTCCCGGTCGACGCCGAGGAACCGACCGTCACCCTGGTCGAGGTCAACCTGAAGGTGATGAGCGTGGTCGTCTGGGGCGGCGCCGACCACCGCAACCTCCGCCTGGTCGCCGACCGCGTGCGCGAGGGCCTGGGAGCGCTGCCGGAGGTCTCGCTGGTGCGCTTCGCCAACGCCCGCCCCTACGAGATCTCGGTCGAGGTCTCGGAGGCGCAGCTGCAACGCTACGGCCTCAGCTTCGACGAGGTGGTGGCGGCGATCCGAGCCTCCTCGCTCGACCTTCCGGGCGGCTCGGTCAAGACCCGCGGCGGAGAGGTGCTGCTGCGCAGCAAGGGCCAGGCCTATCGCGGCGAGGACTTCGCCAGCCTGCCGCTGCGGACCACCGCCGACGGCGCCCGCGTCCTGCTCGGCGACGTCGCCGAGGTGGTCGACGGCTTCGAGGACACCGACCAAACCACCCGCTTCAACGGCCAGCCGGCGGTCCTGCTCGACGTGTTCCGGGTCGGCAGCCAGGACGCGCTGGCGATCTCGCGCGCGGCCCAGGACTACCTCGAAGCCGAGGCCGATCGCCTGCCCGCCGCGATCCACCTGGACGTGACCGGCGACGAGACCCTGATCCTGCGCGACCGCCTCGACCTGATGATGCGCAACGGCCGCGCCGGCCTGGTGCTGGTCCTGATCTCGCTGGCCTTGTTCCTGCGCCTGCGCCTGGCGCTCTGGGTCACGATCGGGATCCCGATCTGCTTCCTCGGCGCGATCGCCCTGATGCCGGGCTTCGACGTGTCGGTGAACCTGATCTCCCTGTTCGCCTTCATCATCGTGCTGGGCATCGTGGTCGACGACGCGATCGTGGTGGCGGAGAACGTGCACGATCATCGGCAACGGGGCAGCGAGGCCTTGCGCGCGGCCATCGAGGGAACACAGGAGGTGTCGCTGCCGGTGGTGTTCGCCGTCCTCACCACGATCGCCTCCTTCTCGCCCCTGCTGCTGATGCCCGGCAACATGGGCCAGTACTCGCGCAACATCCCCTTGATCGTGATCGCGGTGCTGGTGTTCTCGCTGGTCGAGTCCCTGCTGGTCCTGCCCACCCACCTGCGCCACCTGCCGCCCGAGGACGAGCACGCCAGCCGCGGCCCCTGGGGGCGGGTCCAGGACCGGATCAACGCCGGGCTCGAATTCGTGCGCGACCGGGTCTACGCGCCCTCGCTCGGCTTCGCCCTGCGCTGGCGCTACCTGACCTTGGCGGTCGGACTCACCACCCTGCTGATCTCCTTCGGCCTGGTCGGCTCCGGGCGGGTCAAGTTCATCTTCTTCCCGGTCATCGAGGCCGACAACGTCGCGGTCGAGCTGACCATGCCGCTGGGCACGCCCCTGGCCAGCACCGAGGCCGCCATCCAACGCTTCGAGGACGCCGCCCGGGAGCTGCAGCAGGAGCTGAAGAGCGAGGCGGGCGAGGCCGAGATCCTCAGCATCACCACCAGCGTCGGCGGCCAGCCCTATCGGGAGAAGCAGTCGAACATGGGCGCGACCATGGGGCAGACCTACTCGGGCGCCCACCTGGCCGAGGTCAACCTCGAGCTGCTGTCGGCGGAGCACCGGCTCACCTCCAGCACCGAGATCGCCCGACTCTGGCAGGAGCGCACCGGGCCAGTGGCCGGCGCCGAGGAGCTCAGCTTCACCGCCGACCTGGTGGCCAGCGACGGCGACGTCGACCTGGAGTTCAACGGCCCCGACCTGGAGCAGCTGGTCGCCGTGGCAGCCGCGGCGAAGGCCGAGATCTCGGCCTGGGCCGGGGTGCTCGACACGCGGGACGACTTCCGCGCCGGCAAGCGGGAGTGGCAGCTGCGCCTGACGGAGGAAGGGGCAGCGCTGGGCCTGAAGCTCGGCGACCTGGCCAGGCAGGTGCGCCAGGCCTACTACGGCGAGGAAGCCCAGAGCCTGCAACGCGGCCAGGACGAGGTGAAGGTGATGGTGCGCTACCCCCTCGAGGATCGGCGCAGCCTGGCCAGCCTGGAGCGGATGCGGATCCGGACGCCGCAGGGCGCCGAGCTGCCCTTCGCCCGGGTGGCGGAGGTGGTCGACGGCCGCGGTTACTCCACCATCGAGCGGCGCGACCGGCGCCGCAGCGTCGGCGTCCTGGTCGACCTCGACACCCAGTTGGTCACCCCGGACCAGGTGGTGCAGCGGCTCGAGGACGAGGTGCTGCCGCGGTTGCTCCGGGATTATCCCGGAGTCGCCTACACCTTCGAGGGCCAGCAGCGGGAACAGAGCGATTTCATGGGCAAGCTGGTGCGCCTGTTCGGCTTCGCGCTGTTCGCGATCTTCGCCCTGCTGGCGATCCCGCTGCGTTCCTACGTGCTGCCGCTGGTGATCATGGCCGCGATCCCGTTCGGCTTCGTCGGCGCGGTGTGGGGCCACCTGATCATGGGCATGGACCTGGCCATCTTCTCGGTGATCGGCCTGACCGCCCTCTCCGGCGTGGTGGTGAACGACTCCCTGGTCCTGCTCGACTTCGTCAACCGGCGGCGCGCCGCGGGCGCGGACGCCTACCGGGCGGTCTGGGAGGCCGGCAGCCGCCGCTTCCGGGCCATCCTGCTCACCACCTTGACCACCTTCCTGGGCCTGACCCCGCTGCTGCTCGAGAAGAGCATGCAGGCGCGCTTCCTGATCCCGATGGCGATCTCGCTCGGCTTCGGGGTGGTCTTCGCCACCTTCATCACCCTGGTGCTGGTCCCGGCCTTCTACCTGATCGTCGAGGACGGTCGCCGCCTGGGCTCCTGGCTCCGCGCGCGCGCGCTGACTCCACGCCAGGAGGAGGGCCTGCCGTGATGCAACAGATCGAACCCGCCGAACTGCGCGCCCGGCTCGACCGCGGCGAAACCCACCACCTGATCGACGTCCGCGAGCGGCCCGAGTGGGCCATCTGCCGCCTCGAGGGCGCCGAGCTGCGGCCGATGTCCGAGGTCCTGGACTGGCAGGAGGACCTGCCGCAGGACGGCCAGCCGGTGGTGGTCTATTGCCACCACGGCGTGCGCAGCGCCCGGGTGATCGCCTACCTGTCGAGCCTCGGCGTCCAGGACCTGGTCAACCTGCGCGGCGGCGTCGACCGCTGGCGGCGGGACGTCGACCCCGAGATGCCCGCCTACTGAGCGGCACCGGACGATTGGGCGGGCGGGGCGAGGGTCCGGACCGCTACAATCCCGGCCAATCGGTGAGGCCCTTGGATACGGATCTCCGCGGCAGGAAGGTGCTCGTCACGGGCGGCGCCGGGTTCATCGGCAGCGCCTTCGTGCGTGCCGCGCTGGCCTCCGGCGTCGATCGGCTGACGGTGCTGGACAAGCTCACCTACGCCGCCAACCCGAGCAGCCTGGAGCAGCCGGCCCGGGACCCGCGCTTCGAGCTGATCGAGGGCGACGTGTGCGACCCGGAGGCCTGTCGCCAGGCCTTCGCCAGCGGCGATCCGGACTGGGTGGTCCACCTGGCGGCGGAGTCCCACGTCGACCGCTCGATCGACGACCCCGCCCCCTTCCTGCGCACCAACGTGCTCGGCACCGGGGTGGTCCTGGACGCCTGCCTCGCCTTCCTGCCCTCCCTCGACGAGGGCCGCCGGGACGGGTTCCGGCTGCTCCATTCCTCCACCGACGAGGTCTTCGGCGAGATCCCCGCGCGGACTCTCGCCGTCGAGGACAGCCCCTACGCGCCGAGTTCCCCCTACTCGGCGACCAAGGCCGCTTCCGATCACCTGGTGCGCTCTTACGGCCGCACCTACGGCCTGCCCTACCTGATCTCCCATTCCGGGAACAACTACGGCCCCCGCCAATTCCCGGAGAAGCTGGTCCCGTTGGCCCTGCGGCAGCTCGGCCGCGGGCGCGCCGTCCCGCTCTACGGAGACGGAGAGCAGGTTCGGGATTGGATCCACGTCGAGGATCACTGCCGAGCCCTGCTCGCCATCGGCGACCGGGCGGCGCCTGGACGCAGCTACTGCGTCGGCGCGGGCGAATCCCTCAGCAACCGGGAGCTGGTGGCCACCCTGGTCGAGGCGCTGGGACTGGATCCGGCCGGGCAGTGGATCACTCCCGTCCCCGACCGCCCGGGGCACGACCGCCGCTACGCGCTCGACCCGAGTCGCCTGGCCGAGGAGATCGGCTGGAGGGCCGAGCTCGGTCTCGCGGAGGGGCTGCGCCGGACCGCGGCCTGGTATCAGGATCACCAGGACTGGACCGAGACCGCCCTGCGCCGCGCCGGCTACGACGGCGAACGCCTGGGCCTGGGCCCCGGGTCCGGCCGGAGCGGGCGGTGAAGGGGATCCTGCTCGCGGGCGGTGAAGGCACCCGGCTGGGGGAACTCACCGGCGGCAGCAACAAGCACCTGCTGCCGGTCGACGGCGAGCCGATGCTCTGCCACGGCCTGCGCAAATTCGCCGGCGCCGGGGTGCGCAACCTGCTCGTGGTCTGCGGGCGCCCGCACCTGGAGGACCTGGAGGCCGCGCTCGCCCAGCAGGCCATCCCCGAGCTCGAGATCGAGCTGGTCGCGCAGGAGGAGCCAGGCGGCATCGGCCAGGCCATCGCCCTCTGCGCCCCCACGATCGAGCCGAACCGGGAGGCTCTGGTGGTGCTCCTGGGAGACAACCTCTTCCAGGAACCGCTCGGGGACCTGTTGGCCGCGTGGCGTCGGTCCGGAAGCCCGGCTCGGGTCCACCTCAGCCCGGTCCCGGATCCCCAGCGCTTCGGAATCGCCACGCTGGACGCCGAGGACCAGCTCGTTGGCCTGGAGGAGAAGCCCGCACTCCCGACCAGCGATCTCGCGGTGACCGGCATCTACTTCCTGCCGCCGGGAGCAGCGGAGCGGGCCGCAGCGGTGCCGCCCTCCCCTCGAGGCGAGGTGGAGGTCCTCGACCTCCTGCGCCTCTATCTAAAGGAGGGAGGTCTGGACCACGCCCTGCTGCAGGGTTGGTGGGTGGATGCCGGCACTCCGCAGAGCCTCGCGCAGGCGGAGGAGCGGATCCGCGCTTCCCCTCCAGGATTCTCCTGAGGTGGTCGATGGAGAGGCCGAAGGGCCGGAATCTGCCCAGACCCCGTCCCCGACGCTGTAAGGCCTTTATTCTCAGGAGCTTGGGACAAAAAACCGGCCCCAGACGCGATCCGGCGGGAAGGAGTTCCTGAAAATTCCATGTTTCTAGTAAGTCCGGGTGAATTGCCGAAGTTAGGCAAATTTTTCTCCGTCTTCGCTGGCACTCTGCCCGATTATGGAATACAAATCAATCAACGGAGTCCCAGCCATCCGGCCGGTTCGCCGCCCCCTCAGGGCACGATATGACTCCTTCTCCCCCATCCTCATCCCTACCTAGGCAACAGGAGTAACGGAAAGCTCATGTGGCGTAACATTCTCACTGGAGTCGCCGCGGTCGCCATCTGCGCGGGCGTGTCTGCTCAGCAAACTCACAAGGTTCAGTCCAAGGACGGCGTCAACGTCCAGTACCTCGGAAGCTACAGCTTCAAGGACAACGCGTGGAGCGGTTCCGCTCGCGTCGGTACCCGGACGCTGTACAACAACACCACCCCGGGCAACTACTACAGCACCGTGGGCAACAGCTTCGCCACCAACGCCGATCACCTGTGGATCGACGAAGGCGAGATCGCTGACAGCAACGCTTCGAGCATTGACCAGGTCAATGGCTTCGACTTTGCTTACTGCTCCAGCGACCTGGATCTGACTGGCAACAGCAGCAGCATCCGGATCACCTTCTACGATGACTACGTCCCGTGCACCGCTCCGCCGGCCGCCACTTGCGACTACATCATCTCTGGTCTGCCCCTCTCCTCCACTGGTAACACCCAGTGCTGGGGTGTCGCCATCGACCTCGAAGGTGGCTTCGAGTGCTCGACCGACGTCGCCAACATGTTCCGCACCAGCGGCAACGCTGGTAAGGGTGACACCCACTTCGGTTGGGCCTTCGGCGCCAACCCGGGTCTCGCTCTGATGAACAACACCGGTCCGATCCTGGACCTGCCCTGCGCCACCCCGGTCCAGCTCGCTGGCTGCGGCACTGGCAACGAGAACTTCTTCTACTGGGAAGATCCCTCCGCCGTCTGGAGTGGTTGCTACTGGTTCGGCGGTGTGCCGTGGGCCAGCTTCTCGATGAAGATGCTCGGTGGTGCGACCAACAGCTACGCTTACGGCCACGCCAACAACACCCTCGGTCTGTCCAGCACTGACTTCGCTGGCGGCTCGAACGTGACCTTCACGGCTACCGGCCACAGCGCCGCGAACGCTCTCTACCTGGTGGCCTCCCCGGCCACCGGCAGCATCGTCCTCCCGCAGGGCGAGCTGGTCGTCAGCAGCGCCTTCTACCCGGGTATGCCGTTCGCGATGGACGCCGCCACTGGCGCGATCACCGCTTCCGTCCCGGCTACCGTCGCGGTCGCTTACGTGCAGGCTGCTGAGACCACCGGTCCGGCTTCCGTTGGCGCCCTGGTCGCTCTGTCCAACGGCCTCTACTGCATCGGCTGATCCAACCGGATCATCTGATTGTGACGCCCCGTCGCTTCGGCGACGGGGCGTTCTCTTTTTGCCCATCCGGGCCGACTAGGATGAGCGGAGATGAGCCGCCTCCTCCTTCCCCCGGCCCTGCTGGCCGCTGCCGCCCTCGGCGCCCTGTCGGCGCAGGACCCGCAGGACGCGTCCGTGGTCCTGCTCGAGGGCAGCCGTCACCTGGGAGATGACTCCACCCCGGAATGGCCGGAGGCCCCGGCCGCCCCGGAGCGCGGCCCGTTGGTCCTCCCCTTCACGCTCCCCGAAGGCAACCCCTCGGAGGAATGGACCTTGTCCTGGCGGCAGCGCCACGTCGACAACCGTTGGGAGATGCTGCTCAATGGGCATTCCTTGGGATTCCTGCCCCCGGGCGCCGATCGCCGGCAGCATTCCTTCCGCGTCCCCGCCGGAGTGGCCCGGGAGGGCGCCAACGAGCTGCGCTTGCAAGGGAACAGCACCGCCGATGACTTCACCTTCGGAGAGCTGGTGCTGGATCGACGCCCATTCCATCAGGTCCACCAGCTCGGCCGGCTCGAGGTCCAGATCGAGGGTCCGGGGGGAGGCGGCCTCCCCTCCCGGCTCAGCCTGGTCGGTCCGCACGGCGGCAGGCCTGAGCTCCACCCGGAGCCTGGAGACCCGAGCCCGCTGCGCCCGGGCGTCGCCTATACCGTCAACGGCCGCTCGGTGTTCTGGCTGCCGGAGGGAGGCTACGCCCTCTACGCCTCCCGTGGCGTGGAATGGAGCCGGAGCCGGACGGTGGTCCAGATCCGCCAGGGAGAGACCACGGCCGTCCGCGCGGCCCTGGAGCGCCAATTCGAGACCGAGGGTTTCGTCGCCGCCGACACCCACATCCACACCCTGACCTTCAGCGGCCACGGCGACGCAAGCCTGGACGAGCGCCTCTACACCCTCGCCGGCGAAGGGGTGGAGCTCGCGATCGCGACCGACCACAACCACCAGACCGACTACGGCAGCCGCCAGGCCGAGCTCGGCCAGACGCCGTGGTACACCAGCGTGACCGGCAACGAGGTGACCACCGAGAACGGCCACTTCAATGCCTTCCCCCTGCCGCCGGGAGGCCCCTTGCCGCTCCACGAGGGCACGGATTGGCGCCGACAGATCGCCGACATGCGCGCCAAGGGCGCGCGCGCCGTGGTCCTCAACCACCCGCGCTGGCCGGTGGGCAGCTCCCCCTTCGACCACGCCGGGCTCGACGAGCTGCTCGGCCGCTCCCAGGAGCCGCTGGAGCTGTCGATGGACGCGGTCGAGGTGTTCAATAGCACCACGCCGGAGGTCCATCCGGACCTCGCCCTGCGCGACTGGTTCAGCCTCTGGAACGCAGGGGCCCTCCTCACCGGAGTCGGCTCCTCCGACTCCCACACGGTCGGCGACTCGGTCGGCCAGGGCCGGACCTACCTCCGCTCCTCGGCTCGGCAGGCAGGCGACATCGACGTCGCCGAGGCCTGCGACTCGCTGGTCGCCGGGGCCGCGAGCGGCAGCTTGGGCCTCTACACCGAGCTGCGCGCCGGTGGACGGCCGGTGATGGGCGAGCTGCTCCCCGAAGGCGAGGGGCTCAGGCTCCAGGTGCGGGTGGCCGCCCCGCACTGGGCGCGCGCCGAGCAGCTCTCCCTGTACCGCGACGGCGAGCTGATCGAGGAGCGGCGCCTGCCCACCGTCGCCGCCGGTCCGACCGACCTGCTGGTGGACTTCCAGCTGCCGCCGATGGGGCGGGACTCCTGGGTGGCGGCGGTCGTGCGCGGGCCCAAGGTCGAGGAGCCGTTCTGGAACACCTCCATGCCCTACTCCGCCGCGTTCACGAATCCCGTCCGCCTGGACGACGGCGACGGGGTCTGGAAGGACCTGGGACAGCTCGCCGACGGCTGGCTGGAACAGGCGCCTGCGGGCCAGGAGGCGGCCTCCGAGGCCCTCCAGGCGCTCGATCTGGCCCTCCTGCGCCAGGTCGCCTGGCGGCTCCGCCAAGGCTCTCCCTCGCTCTTCCAGGCTCTCGCCGCGCGGCAAGGCCGGCACCAGGCCGCCTTCGCCCGCGTCTCCGCCCTGTTCCCTCCCGCCGACCAGTGATCCCGCCCGCCGCCCTTTCCCTCGTCCTCCTGGCCCTCCAGGGGGCCGGCGAACCGCCCATCCCTGCCGCTCCGGTCGCCGAGACGACCTGGAGCCCCGCGCAGACCCTCGCCCTGGCCGAGTCCTCGGCGGGGCGCCTGGTGGAGGGCCGGCTCCTCCTGGCCGCCGGGGAGAGCCTCCGCCTGCGCCTGCCCTCGGCGACTCCCTTCCGCTCCGGCGGGATCTACTGGCGCGGCGAGGTGGCGGCGCTGCGGGCCTCCTGGGACGCCGCGGAGGACTCCTGGATGATCCTGCCGGAGGCCCACGACCTCGCCCCCGCGATCGCCGGTGTTCGCGGAGCGGCCGGCCGCGCCCGGGTCAGCGGCCTGATCCACTCCTATCAGGGGCCGCGCCAGGCCCTCCACCTCGAGATCCGCGGCCCGGCCAGCCTCGCAGGGCTCTCCCTGGTGACGATCGCCGCCAGCTCCGCCGGCCCCGTCTCGACGGCGACGACCAGCCCCGCCGGTTCGCGCGGCTACCCCAAGCCGCCGGTGGAGCCGCGCTCGGCCTGGAACGCCGACCCGCCGGCCTGCTCCTTCAGCTACTGCAGCGTCACCCACCTGGCGATCCACCACACCGCCGGCGCCAACGAGTACAGCAGCCCCGGTTACGCCCAGTGCGCCGCCAACGTCAAGGCGATCCAGAGCTACCACCTCTACACCCGCGGCTGGTGTGACATCGGCTACCAGTACCTCGTCTGCGTGCACGGCCGCCTTTGGGAAGGCCGTCCCGGCGACGACGTGGTCGGCGCCCACGACGCCCACAACTGCGGCTCGATGGCGACCGCCTACATGGGCTACTTCCACGCCCCCTACTCGCAGCAGCCGACCGCTGCGATGCTCGACGCGACCGCCGAGCTCGGCGCCTGGAAGTGCGACCAACGCGGCATCGACCCGCTCGGCAGCTCCTGGTACTCCGGATTCGGCGGCGTGATGGACAACGTCTACGGCCACCGCGACGTCGGCAGCACCTCCTGTCCCGGGGACCTGCTGGACGCCGAGCTGCCCGGCCTGCGCCAGGCGATCGACGCTCGCCTGAACGGCGGCGCCTGGTCGCTGGTGCTCGACAACCCCTCGGCCCACTTCCAGGGCAGCTGGAACACCGGCACCTCCTCGCCGGACAAGTACGGCCCCGACTACCGCTGGGCCAGCACCGGGACCGCCCAGGCGCTCGCCTGGTGGACCCCCACGCTGCCCCAAGCCGGCCTCTACGAGATCTCGCTCTGGTGGCCGCAGGGCAGCAACCGCAACCCTGCCACCCGAGTCGGGCTGCGCCTGAACGGCCAGACCCTGAGCACCACCGTCGACCAGCGCTTCCAGGGCGGGCAGTGGAACCCGCTCGGCACGGTCTGGCTGCCCGCCGGCAACGCCACCCCGATCGGTCTCTCCAACGAAGGCCCGGCCAGCTCGGTCGTGGTCGCTGACGCCCTCCGCCTGGTCCGGCGCTAAGCTGCACCCGCGACGATGAAACGAACCATCACGCAAGCCACCCTGTTCCTGATCGCCGCCGCCGCCCTCGGCCTGGCCGGCAACGCCATCCATCCGGACGGGCTCGAGCTGGGCCGCGACTACTTCCCGGTCGATCGTCTCGACGAGGCGGCCGGGCAGAGCGACGGCGCCGAGAACGGCGATGAGGTCCCCGACCCGCGGCGCGACTTCCAGATGATGGACCGCGCCACCGCCCACGACTGGTGGCAGGCGAGCTGGGACACCGAAGCCGGGGCCTGGAACGCCGCCAATGGGATCTTCTTCCTCGATGCCCGGCGGCCCGATAGCTACGCCACCGGCCACATCCCGGGCGCCTTCCTCGCCGACCCCTATGGCGACGAGAAGATCATCTCCGAGGAGTTGGCGGCCAAGCTCCGCGAGGAGGCCTTCGCCGTCATCATCTACTGCAACGGCGGCGACTGCGAGGACAGCCTGACCGTGGCCTTCCAGCTCAAGTACGGCCACCAGGTCCCGGAGGAGCTGATCCACGTCTACGAGGGCGGCTGGACCGACTGGCGCGGCGCCGGCCTGCCGGAGGAGAAATGACCGCCCCCCCGACCAAGGCCAGCCCGCTGCTGCTGCTCGCCTGCCTGATCGGCGGCGGCGCCATGCTCTGGTTCGGCGTGCACAAGCTGCTCGACCCGGTCACCTTCCTCAAGGCGATGCGGGAGTACCAGATCGTGCCGACCTCGTGGCCGTGGGCGCTCACCTTCCTGGCGGTCTGGATCCCGGCGATCGAGATCCTGGGCGGACTGCTGCTGATCCTGGGCCTCTGGCGCCGGCCGGTGGCGGCGGTGCTCTCGCTGATGCTGATCGGCTTCACCGCCATGGTGCTCCTCCGCGCGCTCGGTATCCACGACGAGCAGGGCGGCTCCTTCTGCGAGGTCTGCTTCGACTGCGGCTGCGGGACCGGCGTGGTCTGCATCTGCACCAAGCTGGCCGAGAACGCCGCGATGCTGATCTGCTGCCTCTACGCCGCCTTCTCGCGCCGGCGCCGCCCCTGTTCCCTGGGCGCGTGAACCCGCCGCCCGCGATCGAGGACCGGGTCCGCGCCGCCGACGGCACCGAGCTGCACCGGAGCCGCTGGGAGCCTGGCGGGGAGGGTCGCGGCGAGATCCTGCTCGTGCACGGGCTGGGCGAGCACATCGGCCGTTATGCCCGGACCGCGGGAGACTGGGCCGCGCGCGGCTACCGGGTGACCGGCGTCGACCTGCGCGGACATGGCCGCTCGGAGGGACGCCGCGGCCACGTCGAAGCCTGGCAGGACTTCCACGCCGACCTGGACGCGGCTGCGACCGGGCTGGAGCGCCCCTTCGTGGTGCTGGCCCATTCGATGGGTGGCCTGGTGGCGACCGACTGGCTGCGCGAACGCCAGGAGCGGGTGCGAGCCTTGCTGCTGTCCTCGCCGCTGCTCGGGGTCGCGGTGGCGGCGCCGAAGTGGAAGCTGGCGCTGGGCCGGCTGCTGGCCAAGATCGCCCCGCGGCTGCCGCTCTCCAACGAGCTCGACGCCGCTGATGTGTGCAGCGACCCGGCGGTGGTCCAGCGTTACCTCGAGGACCCGCTGGTCTTCCGCCACATCACGCCGCGTTGGTACGTCGAGATGGAGGCCGCGCTCGAGCGGGTCCACGCCGCCGCCGGCAGCTTCCGCCTGCCTCTGTACCTGAACCTGGCCGGCGACGAGCGCCTGGTCGGCAACCCGCAGGCGCTGGCCTTCGCCGACGCCTGGGGCGGGCCGAGCGAGCGCCGGGTCTGGGACGGGCTGCGCCACGAGACCCTGAACGAGCCCCAGGGGCCGCAGGTGTTGGCGGCCATGGCGGAGTGGCTCGAGCGGCTCTGAGCTGACCACCGCGCCGCCGCCCTCGAGCTGCGCTCAGTCCACCCGCTCGAGCTCGACGACCAGCTTGGCGAAGCCGTCGATCTCGAAGTGCTCGACCTCGATCCGTACCTTGCGGGGAGCGGTCAGTTCGAACTCGCCGAGGATCTCCTTGGGCGCGTGCCAGCTCCAGTCCTCGACCACCGGCTGGCCGTCGACCAGCACCCGGATGCCGTCGTCGCTGAGGGTGCGGAGCCGGTAGCGGCCGGCCGGCAGCGGCACCTCGGTCGCGGCGAGGCTGCCGAAGTGGTCGGAGCCCAGGCCCTCGGTCCCGGCCAAGGCCTCGATCAGGGCGGCTGGCCCGCCGTGGTCGAAGTGCAGCTGGAGGCCCTCGAGCTCGTGCTCGGCCGCGCCCTCGGCCTGAGCTCGCCAGCCCTCGAGGTCCTCGCGCGGGTCGACGGTCCACGGGAAGAAGCGCGCGCGCCAGGTCGCCGCCAGCAACCAACCCTCGACCGGCCAGCGTCGCTCGGCGGCCTCGATCTCGGCCTGGTAGCGGTGCAGGCCGGCTTCGGTGGCCTCGAAGCGGACCAGCCAGTCGCCGTTCTCGGTGTGGTACTCGATCACGTCGACGGCGCTGGCGTGCGCCTCGAGCAGCTCGGTGGTGGGCCGCGCCTCGCGCGGCAGGACCTGGTAGGTGCGCGCGCCGGGCTCCGCGCGGTAGAGCAGCAACAACGGCTCGCGGTGGTCCCACGGCCCCCACGGGCCGACGATGATGTTCTCGCGACCGGCCAGGCTCGCCCGCGCGCCGACCGGCCGGGAGTCGCCGAGGACCGACCCCGGAGGGACGCGATCACCGCTCAGCCCCCGCGGGTGGTCGGCGTCCGGCTGGTCGTCCAAGGAGGCGCCGTCCTCGAGGCGGAGCTCCTCCTCGACCCCGGTAAGCTCGTTGTGCAACCACACCGTCTGGCAGTCGCCGCGCAGGTGCAGGGCCAGCTCGTCGCCCTCGAAGCGGTTGTCGATCACCAGGTTGTCGCCGGCGCTCAGGTCGTTGACCTGGCCCCACGGTCGCTCGAGGAAGGCGGTCGGGAGGGACCAGAGGTGCACCCCGCAGCGGTTGCCGCGGAAGCGGTTGCTCCGGATCCAATTGCCGCGGCTCCGGTCGATGTTCACTCCGCCGCGCTCGAGGCCGTAACCCGCGTCACCGTTGTCGGCGATCAGGTTGCCGTCGATCACGGTTTCCTGGGAGAAGCCGCCCCAGATGCCGCAGATCGCGTTGCCGACCAGGCGGTTGTGGAGGAACCGGTTGCCGAAGCTGAAGGTCATCTCGATGCCGTGCGCCGGCGCGTACGAGAAGTCATTGCGGTAGAGCAGGTTGTCGTTGTTGCCCCGGCGGCGGTGCCACTCCGCTTCGTGCTCCCCCACCTCGCCTAGCGCCTCACGGCCGGCGAAGCCGAAGAAGCCGTCGCCGCCGTGGGTGGCGCTGTTCTCGAGGATCCAGTTCTCGCTGCACTGCTCGAACATCAGGATCCCGGCGGAGTCCTGGCCGCGGTTGTAGACCCCGTGGCTGTAACCGCGCACGCAGAAGTCGAAGGCGTTGCGCGAGATCGTGTTGCGCGAGGAGCGCCACATCGCCAAACCCCAGCCGGAGAGGAAGGAGCAGTCGTTGTCGTAGACCTGGCAGCCCTCCATCCGGTCGAGCACGATCCCGTTCTGGCCGCGCCGCACCCGGACCCGCCGCACCACCGCCTCCTCGCCGTCCTCCAGGTAGAGCGCGGCGCCGTAGTTGCGCAGCCACTCGTTGTCGTCGTTGGCGTGCGGCCACAGCCAGTCACTGCTGTCCTCGGCCACCGGGGTCGAGCCCAGCCGCTGGCGGAAATTGTCCGACAGGTCGGCGTCCTCGATGGTGAGGCGATCGCAGCCGCTGGCCCAGATCCCGGCGCGGAAGCCGTGCACGCGGGCGCCTTGGATGGTGACGCCGTGGACATCGTCGAGCCGGATGCCGGTGCCCTCGAGCTGGTCCCAGGGGCGGTCGGCCGGGGCGCCTCGCAGCACCGAGCCGGCGGCGAACCGGACCTGGATGCCCGACCCCCGCACCTGCACGATCCCCGGCGCGCCGCGATCCTCGATCACCAAGCCATCCGGGATCACCAGCTCGCAGGAGGCGCGCACTTCGAAGTCATCGCGGTCGACCACCACCCGCGGCAGCTCCTGGGCGAGGACCGCTCCCTGGAGGGAGCCAAAGCCGAGCCCGAGGAGCGCGATCCAGAATCGAGGAGGCCGCATCCGGCCATCTTAGCCCGACCACCGACGGCCTCGGGCGCCGGCCGGCTCAGCGGATCCCGAGCGCCTGCTGCAACCGGAGGGCGCTGTCCTCACCATCGAGCACGACCATGAAGCAGTCCATGGTCCCCGGCTCGGCGCCGGGCCGCACCCAGACGCCGGCGGAGATGTCCGGCTGCTCCGCCCGGAAGGTGCCGAGGTCCTCGAGGGCCAGGTTGGGTTCCTGCAGGCCGATCGCCATCCGCGCGCCCGCCAGCAGCTCCAGCTCCTGGTCCTCCACCACGCCCGTGCCATCCCCGTAGGGCAACAACCCCGAGTCGGTGAGGCCGTCGAGCAAGCCGGCGACCTCCTCGGTGGAGTCGGGCCGCGCCAGGCTGCTGTAGTCGTCGAGGAACAGGACGCGCGGCGCGCCCGGGCCGGCGGAGGCCGTCTTCACGCCGGAGTGGACCCGGGTGATCGTGTGACCGTACTCCGGTCGCGGCGCGAGCTCGGCGGCGGCCACGCTGACCGCCTGGTCCTGGAAGTACTCGAGCTGGATCCGGCGGGCCGCGTCCTGGAAGGCCTCCTCGCGGCCGGCGTGGGTGCGGTAAGCGAAGATCGTGACCAGCCCGCCGCAGACCACCAGGAAGGCGGCAGCGATGCCGAACACCTTGAACAGGCCGCCGGCGCTCCGGCGCGGCGCCGGCGCCGGCACGCT